>CAZBWP010000033.1:13193-15158 GCA_964495295.1 uncultured Rhodospirillaceae bacterium
ACGGTTCAGGGCAACACCCGGCCGCTGCGCACGGTGATGCGTGAGCTGGGGGGCAGTTGGGACCGCGTCAGCCAGCGCTGGGTCTTTGTCGGCGCCGACCCGCGGCCGGCCATCGAGGACCGCTTACAGAGCCCGCACGGGCCTGGCCTCTCCGACAGCGCCGCGCCCTTCGACGCGGGCGGGCCGCCGAACCCCAACGCCCAGCACTACCGCGGCCACCGCCAGCGGCTGCGCGATCGCTTCCTGAAGGGTGACGACGAGGGCCTGCCCGACTACGAGCTGTTGGAGCTGCTGCTGTTCTTCGGCATCGGCTACATCGACACCAAGCCGCTGGCCAAGGCGCTGCTGCAGGAATTCGGCAGCCTCGGCGGCGTGCTCAACGTGGCACCGGAACGGCTCACGGATTTCAATCCGTTCTGGGAGGCCAAGGAGAAATCCGCCGAGCAGACGGCCCGCGATCAGCATTTTCTGCTGGTGCTGTTCCGCGCCGTCCGGGTTTTCGCCGCCCGTCTCGCCCGCGAGGACACCGCCGAGGGAACGGTGCTGACCAAGTGGGACAAGCTGATCAGCTATCTCCGGGCCTCCATGGCGCACCGCAAGACCGAGCAGTTCCGCGTGCTGTTCCTCGACCGGCGCAACGTGCTGATCGCCGACGAGGTGCAGAACGAAGGCTCCATCGATCACACGCCGGTCTACCCCCGCGAAGTGGTCAAGCGGGCGCTGACGCTGGATGCCTCGGCGGTGATCATGGTGCATAACCATCCGAGCAACCATCCGGCGCCGTCGGAGGGCGACATCGAGATGACGCGGCTGGTCCGGCAGGCGCTGACCAACGTCGGCGTGGTGCTGCACGACCACCTGATCGTCTCGCGCCGCGGCCACACCAGCTTCAAGCAGCTGGGCCTGCTCTGACGCCCGTCCGGCTCACGCCGGCGGGGGATGGTGGTCGTCGGTGATGCCGGCGGCGATCCGTGCCCGGTGCCGGGACAGCCGCTCGCGCTCGCTCGCCGATTTCAGCTGGCCGCAGGCGGCGAGGATGTCGCGGCCGCGCGGTACCCGGATCGGCGCGGTGTAGCCGGCGTCGTTGAGGATCTCGGCGAACACCTGCATCCGCTTGATCGGCGGCGTCTCGTAGGGCGCGCCCGGCCAGGGATTGAACGGGATCAGGTTGAACTTGGCCGGCAGGCCGCTGACCAGCCGGGCCAGCGCCCGTGCATCGGCGGCGGAATCGTTGACCCCCTTCAGCAGCACGTACTCGAAGGTGATGCGCCGGGCGTTGCTGGCCACGGGATAGTCGCGGCAGGCCTGGAGGAGTTCGGCGATCGGATACTTCCGGTTGATCGGCACCAGCACGTCGCGCAGCTCGTCGGTGACCGCGTGCAGGCTGATCGCCAGGTTGACGCCCAGCTCCGCGCCGGCGCGGGGGATCAACGGCACGACGCCGGAGGTGGACAGCGTGATCCGCCGGCGCGACAGGGCGATGCCGTCGCCGTCCATGACGATGTGCATGGCCTTGGCGACGTTGTCGTAGTTGAACAGCGGCTCGCCCATGCCCATCAGCACGACGTTGGAGAGCAGCCGCTCGTCGCGGGCGCTCGGCCACTGGTCGTAGGCGTCGCGGGCGACCAGCAGCTGGCCGACGATCTCCGCCGCGGTCAGGTTGCGCACCCACCGCTGGGTGCCGGTGTGGCAGAAGCTGCAGGTGAGCGTGCAGCCCACCTGGGAGGAGATGCAGAGCGCGCCCCGGTCGTCTTCGGGGATGAACACCGTCTCCGCCTCCTTGCCGTCCGCGAAGCGCAGCAGCCACTTCCGGGTACCGTCGCTGGAGAGCTGGGCGAGTGCCACGCCCGGGCGGTCGAGGGAGAAGCGCTCGGCGAGGCGCTCGCGCAGCCCCTTGGCCAGCGTCGTCATGGCGGCGAAGTCGCGGGCGCCCCGGTGGTAGATCCAGTGCCAGAGCTGGCGCGC
>CAZBWP010000034.1:0-13633 GCA_964495295.1 uncultured Rhodospirillaceae bacterium
TCGCCCGCGACTTCCGCGAGGCCTTCGAACAGGTCGACGTGCTGCTGACGCCGACGGCGCCGTCCGACGCCTTCGCCATCGGCGAGAAGATGGACGACCCGATCACCATGTACCTGAACGACGTGTTCACGGTGCCGGTCAACCTGGCCGGGCTGCCCGGCATCTCGGTGCCGGCGGGGCTCTCGGCCCGCGGCCTGCCGCTCGGCCTGCAACTGATCGCCAAGCCGTTCGACGAAGCGACGCTGCTCGGCGCCGCCGCCGCGCTGGAAGCCGCCGCCGCGTTCACCGCCCGGCCACCCCGCGAAAAATAGCGGTGGCATGCGGCTGCAGAGCAGATGTATGCCAGAAAAAGCCGCCTGCGGACGCGTTTTTTCGCATGAAATGCCCGGGAGACCTGGGTTTTGCCGGTTTCGCGCGTGAAAATGTCGGATTATGTCGCCTTTTGTCGCCTTATGTCGCCCAAAGCGGGGGTTTCCCGGCTCCGCCGCGCCGGCCCTCGACGGACGGACCGGGCCGCGCGGCGCATCCTTGTCGTCCCAGATACCGCCCCCGTGCCGCCGGTCAACCAAGGTGGTGACGGGGCGGTGACCGGCCGGTGGCCGGCTGACGCAACTGTCCGCGTGCTTGGCCGCCCACGGCCGATCGCCGGCGTTGACAGGGGCGGGGCCAATCCGTATGGTCCCGGGCTCTTCGAGGTGAGGATCATGAAGGTCAGAAACTCCATCCGGTCGGCGAAGCTCCGGGAACGCAACTGCCGCGTCGTGCGGCGGAAGGGGCGGCTTTACGTCATCAACAAGCGGCAGCCGCGTTTCAAGGTGCGCCAGGGCTGACGCCTGTTGGCGCGCGGCGTCGGCCCGCACGCTTTCCCTTCCGATCCGCTTCGGTCTTCCCTACATTCCTGTGAGATGTGCCGTCCGCTCAAGTGACGGCACGCTCGTCCGTGGGAGGCCGTCCGATGCAGATGCCGGAACCCAACGCCGCGGTCTTGGCCAGGCGCGCCGAGATCGTCGCCGCCATGCGCACGCTCGTCCCGGGCGAAGGCGTCATCGCCGACGCGGACGAACTGCGCGTCTATGAGAGCGACGGTCTCACCGCCTATCGCCAGCCGCCGCTGATCGTCGTCCTGCCCGAAACCACGGAGCAGGTGGCGCAGATCCTCAAGTACTGCCACGACCACGACGTGAAGATCGTGCCGCGCGGCGCCGGCACCGGGCTTTCCGGCGGCGCCCTGCCGCTCGCCGACGCCATCACGCTCGGGCTCGGCAAGTTCAACCGGATCCTCGAGGTGGACTACGACAACCGCTGCGTCGTCGCCCAGCCGGGCGTCTCCAACCTGGCGATCACCAGCGCCGTCGCCGACCGCGGCTTCTATTACGCGCCGGATCCGTCGTCGCAGATCATCTGCTCCATCGGCGGCAACGTCGCCGAGAACGCCGGCGGCGTGCATTGCTTGAAGTATGGGCTGACCACCAACAACGTGCTCGGCGTCGAGCTGGCGCTGATGAACGGCGAGGTGGTCCGGCTCGGCGGCAAGCACCTGGACAGCGAGGCCTATGACCTGCTGGGCGTGGTGAACGGCTCGGAGGGGCTGCTCGGCGTGATCACCGAGGTCACCGTGCGCATCCTGCGCCGGCCGGAGACGGCGCGCGCGCTCTTGATCGGCTTTCCAACGGTGGTCGCCGGCGGCCAGTGCGTCGCCGACGTCATCTCCGCCGGCATCATTCCCGGCGGCATGGAGATGATGGACAAGCTGGCGATCCACGCGGCGGAGGACTTCTGCCACGCCGGCTATCCGCTGGACGCCGAGGCGCTGTTGATCGTCGAGCTGGACGGTCCGGCGGCCGAGGTGGCGCACCTGATCGAGCGGGTCGAGGCGATCGCCGGCGCCGCCGGCGCCACCAGCGTCCGCGTCAGTTCGAACGACGCGGAACGGCTCGCCTTCTGGGCCGGGCGCAAGGCGGCGTTCCCGGCGGCGGGGCGGATCAGTCCCGACTATTACTGCATGGACGGCACCATCCCGCGCCACAAGCTGCCCGAGGTGCTGGAGCGCATCCACGCCATGAGCGGGACGTTCGGGCTGCGCTGCGCCAACGTCTTCCACGCCGGCGACGGCAACCTGCATCCGCTGATCCTCTACGATGCCAACGTGCCGGGCGAACTGGAGCGGGCCGAGGCGTTCGGCTCGGAGGTCCTGAAGCTGTGTGTCGCCGTCGGCGGCGTGCTCACCGGCGAACACGGCGTCGGCGTCGAGAAGCGCGACCTGATGGGGACGATGTTCGACGAGGACGACATGAAGCAGCAGCAGCGGCTCAAGTGCGCCTTCGACCCCGGGCATCTGCTGAATCCCGGCAAGGTCTATCCGACCCTGCACCGCTGCGCCGAACTGGGGCGCATGCACGTTCACCGGGGCGCGGTCGCGTTCCCCGACATCCCCCGCTTCTGAGGGCGCGGGCGATGGTGGCAATGCTGCGACCGGAAACGCTGAAACCGGCGACTCCCGGGCAGGTGGAGGACGCGCTGCGCTGGGCCGCGGCGGAACAGATCGCCCTCGCCGTCGAAGGCGGCGGCAGCAAGCGGGCGCTCGGCCGGGCCACCAACACGGAGCGGACGCTGGATGTGGGCGCGATCAGCGGGATCGTCGCCTATCAGCCGGAGGAGTTGGTGGTGACGGCGCGGGCGGGCACGCCCCTCGCCGAGCTGGAGGCGGCGCTCGCCGAACGCCACCAGTGCCTGGCCTTCGAGCCCGGCGACTGGTCGGGCCTGCTCGGCGGCACTTGTGAGGCCGGGGGCGAGGCCGGGGGCGAGGCCGGGGGCGAGGGCAGGGGCGAGGGCAGGGGCGCCGGCACGTTGGGGGGCGTGATCGCCTGCAACCTCTCCGGGCCACGGCGGATCCTGAGCGGCGCCGCGCGCGACCACCTGCTCGGCTTCCACGCGGTCAGCGGCCGCGGCGAGGAGTTCAAGAGCGGCGGCACGGTGGTCAAGAACGTCACCGGGTTCGATTTGTCGAAGCTGTTGAGCGGCTCCCACGGCACGCTGGCGGTGATGACGGAGGCGAGCGTCCGCGCCCTGCCGCAGCCGGAGGACGCGCGCACGGTGCTGGTCGGCGACTGCGAGGCGGGCTGCGGCATTGCCGCCATGACGGCGGCGCTGCAGTCGCCCTTCGAGGTCTCGGGTGCGGCGCACCTGCCCGCCGACGTCGCCGCGCTGTCGGCCATCCATGAGGTCAGCGCACCGGGCGGGGCGATCACGGCGATCCGCATCGAGGGGCCGGGACCCTCCTGCGACTATCGCGGCGGCAAGCTTGCCGCCCTGCTCGCCAACCATGGCACGACCGCGACCCTCGACGCCGCGGCGACGCGCGCCCTCTGGCGGGAGATCCGCGACGTCCGCTACTTCGCCCTGGACCAAACGCGGCAGGTCTGGCGGCTCTCGGTGCCGCCATCGGCGGCGGCGGGGCTGGTCGCCGAATTGCTGTTCGAGCTGGACGGCCGGGCGTTCTACGACTGGGGCGGCGGCCTCGTCTGGCTCGCCATCGCGCCCCGCAGGGATGCCAGCCATGCGCCGATCCGCTCGGCCGTCGCGGTCACCGGCGGTCACGCGACGCTGATCCGCGCCGATGCGCCGACGCGCGCGACCGTGCCGGTGTTCCAGCCGCAGCCGACGGCGCTGGCGGCGCTCACGGCACGGGTCAAGCAGGGCTTCGATCCCAACGGCATCCTCAATCCCGGCCGCATGTACGAGGGGGTGTGAGGCCATGCAGACCCAGTTCAGCGACGCCCGCCTCGCCGATCCGCTCATCAAGGAAGCCAACGACATCCTGCGCACCTGCGTGCACTGCGGCTTCTGCCTGGCCACGTGTCCGACCTACGTGCTGCTCGGCGACGAGCTGGACAGCCCGCGCGGCCGCATCTACCTGGCGAAGACGATGCTGGAGACGGACCAGCCGGCGACGCCGGCCGTGGTCAAGCACTTCGACCGCTGCCTGACCTGTCTGTCCTGCCAGACCACCTGCCCCTCCGGCGTCAAGTACGCACCGCTGCTCGACCGGGCGCGGGCGCATGCCGAGGCGACGCACACGCGCCCGGCCGGCGACCGCCTGCTGCGCCGGCTGCTCGCCTTCCTGGTGCCGCGGCCGGCGCTGTTCCGCCTGGCGGTGCTCGGCGGCAAGCTCAGCCGGCCGATCGCGGGCCTGCTGCCGGGGCGGATGAAGGGCATGGCGGCGATGGCGCCGGCCAGGCTGCGCGGCCCGTCGCACGTGGATGCGCCGCAGACCTTCCCGGCGATGGGCGCGCGCCGCAAGCGCGTCGCGCTGATGACCGGCTGCGCCCAGCAGGTGTTGCGCCCGGAGATCAACGAGGCGACGGTGCGGCTCCTGACCCGGCACGGCTGCGAGGTGGTGGTGGCCAAGGGGGCGGGCTGCTGCGGCGCCATCGACCACCACTTCGGCTGGCAGGAGAAGGCGAAGGCGGCGGCGCGGGCCAACGTCGCCGCCTGGTGGGCCGAGCATTTGCGCGAGCCGCTGGACGCCGTGGTGTTCAATGCGTCCGGCTGTGGCGTGTCGCTCGTCGACTATGGCCACCTGCTCGCCGATGATGTCGCGTGGGCGGCGCCGGCACGGCACATCGCCGGGATCAGCCGCGATGTTTCGCAGATCATGCTGGACCTCGGCCTCGCGGTGACGACGCCGCCGGCGCCGGCACCCCTGCGCGTCACCTATCACACCGCGTGCTCGATGCAGCACGGCCTCGGCCTGCGCACCCACGCGAAGCAGCTGCTGAGCGACGCCGGCTTCGCGGTGCGGGAACCGGCGGAGGGGCACATCTGCTGCGGCTCCGCCGGCACCTACAGTATTCTCCAGCCAGACCTGTCGGTTGAGTTGCGGGACCGCAAGCTTGCGGCGATCGCGGCGACCGGCCCGGCGGTCATCGCCGCCGGCAACATCGGCTGCATGACCCATCTGGCGGGGGCGACGACGACGCCGGTGGTGCATACGGTGGAACTGCTGGACTGGGCGACCGGCGGCCCCAAGCCGGCGGAGATGCGCTGAGATGGCGGCAGCGCGCGGGGCGCGGCTCGCCGCCGCCCTGTGCGCGCTGGGGTTGTGCATGCTGGGCCTCGCCGCTGGGCCACGGGCCAACGCGGCCGATCCGCCGCCGGCCGCCGCGGCCGATCCGTCGCCGACGTTCGAGTGGCTGACCCGGGAGCCGGCCACCCTGTTCGACCTCGGGCTGCTGCGGCTCCGCCTGGAAATGGACAAGGTGGCGCGCTGGCTGGTGGACAGCGGCAGCGTCTCCGGCCATCCCTGGTCCGGCGCCTACTATGACTGGCGCAACCGGCGCGTCATCGCCTATGTCACCATCCGCGAACGCCTGGCCGATCCGACCGAGGCCGCCTGCCGCGAGACCTTCGCACGGATCCGCGACCGGCTGGTCGAGGGGGTGCCGTCCGGCCCCCGCAGCGCCGAGATGGTCCTGGAAACCCTGTTTTCCCACCCCGGGACCGGCAACTGGGGGCGGCCGCGCCACCTGGGTCGCGACCTGGTCGAGCTGGTGCGCTTCGAGGTGGTGCTGTTGCCGCCGCCGCCGGAGCACGCCGGCGGTCCGCGGGTGAGCTGCGCCGGCCGGCTGGACGCGTCACCGGCGGATCTGGCGATGACCCGCAATTAGCGGGCACGCCGGCGCTCGGCCTGCGGAACCGGATGAACCGCGGCAAGCTGCCGCCACCCGCAGAGGCGTGGCATCCGTCACAAGGCTGTCACCGAAGGGTGATAGCATCTCCCGGTTGGTCAAGGCGGCCAGCGGTGGCTGCCGCCGGGCGACGCCGGCCCAACTGACCAAACGGGGGAGAACTGCAATGAACGTTTCCGGGATCCGGGTGGGACAGCGTCGGGCGCGTGGGATCGCCGCCGTTGCGGCACTGACGGCGAGCCTGAGCATGATCGCCGCCACCGCCAGCGCGGAGGTGATCCGTTTCGCCACCTTCAACGCGTCGATGAACCGCAACGCCTTCGGCGATCTGCGCACCGCCCTGGTTTCGGGCAGCGATCTGCAGATCCAGACCGTGGCGGAGATCATCCAGCGCGCAGCACCGGACGTGCTGCTGATCAACGAGTTCGACTACGATCCGACCGGCCCGAGCCTGCCGCAGCTGTTCCAGGACAACTACCTGAGCGTGCCGCAGAACGTCTCAGGCCAGGGACCGAGCAGCCCGATCCTTTACCCCTACAACTTCTGGGCGCCCTCCAACACCGGCGTGCCGTCGGGCTTCGATCTTGACAACAACGGCACGATCGGCGGGCCGAACGACGCCTTCGGCTTCGGCCTGTTCGAGGGCCAGTTCGGCATGGCGGTGTTCTCCAGGTACGAGATCGTGAGCGACGACGTGCGCACCTTCCAGACGTTCCTGTGGAAGGACATGCCGGGCGCCCGCCTGCCGGCCGATCCGCTGGATGCCGACGGCAACGGCGATACCGAAAACTGGTTCACGCCCGAGGAACTGGAGGTCGTCCGCCTCTCCTCGAAAAGCCACTGGGACATCCCGCTCCAGATCGGCGACGACGTGGTGCACTTCCTGGTCAGCCACCCGACGCCGCCGGTGTTCGACGGGCCGGAGGACCGCAATGGCCTGCGCAACGCCGACGAGATCCGCTTCTGGGCCGATTACATCGACGGTGCGGACTATTTCTACGATGACGCAGGCGGTTTCGGTGGTCTTCCCGCCGGAGCCAAGTTCGTCATCGCCGGCGACCTGAACGCCGATCCGTTGGACGGCGATTCCGTCCCCGGTGCCGCCCAGCAACTGCTCGACCATCCGCTGGTCAACACGGCGCTGACGCCGAGCAGCGCGGGCGGTCCGGACGCGGCGGCCCGCCAGGGCGGGGCGAACGCCGGCCACCTGGGCGATCCCGCCTTCGACACCGCCGACTTCGCGGACGGCAGCCCCGGCAACCTGCGGGTCGACTATGTCCTGCCGTCGCGGCAGCTGGCGATGGTCGATGCGGGCGTGTTCTGGCCGGTGGCGACCGATCCGTTGTTCAGCCTGGTCGGTGACTTTCCGTTTCCGAGCTCCGACCACCGGCTGGTGTTCGTCGACGTGCAGGTGCCGCTGCCGGCGACGCTGCCGCTGCTCGCCGGCGGCCTGGTCGCGTTCGGGCTGCTCGCCCGGCGGCGGCGCTGAACCCGGCGGCGGCGGCCGGGCCGGAGTGCCGCTTCTGGGGGTGTCGCTTCTGGGGGTGCCGCTTCTGGGGGTGCCGCTTCTGTTTGACTCGGTCGGGGGCGGTTTTTAGGGTTCCATATGAGGGGTGCGAAGGCCGCGCAGCGGGCGCGGCCCGCCCCCATGGACGCCCCGATGACCAACGCCCTCACCATCGCACTGGCACAGATCAACCCCACCGTCGGCGACGTCGACGGCAATGCCGAACTGGTGCGCGCGGCCAGGGCGGCCACCCGCCACGCCGATCTGATCGTCTTCGGCGAACTGGTCTTGTGCGGCTATCCGCCCGAGGATCTGGTCCTCAAACACGCGTTCCAGAACCACGTCGTCGCCGCGGTGGAGCGCCTCGCCCTGGAGACCGCCGACGACGGACCGGCGATGCTGATCGGCGCCCCCTGGCGGATCGACGGGCACCTCCGCAACGCGGCGCTGCTGCTCGACCGCGGCCGCGTCGTCGCCGAGGTGGCGAAGGTGAAGCTGCCGAATTACGGCGTGTTCGACGAGATGCGGCTGTTCACGCCCGGCCCGCTGTCGACGCCGGTGCCGTTCCACGGCCTCGATCTCGGCATCATGATTTGCGAGGACATGTGGACGCCGGATGTCGCCCGGCACTTGCGCCACGCCGACGCCGACGCGCTGATCGTGCTCAACGGCTCGCCGTTCGAGATCGACAAGTGGGGCTTCCGCCGCACCCACGCCGCCGACCGGGTGGCCGAGACCGGCCTGCCGCTGGTCTACGTCAACCTGATCGGCGGCCAGGACGAACTGGTGTTCGACGGCGCCTCGTTCGTGCTCGACGACCGCAGCCAGCTGATCGTCCAGGCGCCGTCGTGGCGGACCTCGATCGTCGGCACCACCTGGCGATGCGCCGGCGACGGCACGTGGCACTGCATGCCGGGCGAGGTGACGCCACGTTCCGGCGGCGCGGAGGCCGTCTGGCAGGCGATGGTCACGGGGCTGCGCGACTACGTGGACAAGAACGGCTTTCCGGGCGTGGTGCTCGGGCTCTCGGGCGGCATCGACAGCGCGCTCACCGCCGCGGTCGCCGTCGACGCGCTGGGCGCGGCGCGGGTGCGCGGCGTCATGATGGCGTCGCCCTTCACCTCGGCTGAGAGCCTGGAGGACGCGGCCGAGACGGCGCGGCTGCTCGGCGTCCGCCTCGACAGCATCAGCATCGAGCCGGCGATGGAGGCGTTCGCGCGGATGCTGGCGCCGACGTTCGGGACGCTCGCGCCGGACGCCACCGAGGAGAACATCCAGGCGCGGACCCGCGGCCTCGTGCTGATGGCGCTCTCCAACAAGTTCGGCGACATGCTGCTGACCACCGGCAACAAGTCGGAGATGTCGGTGGGCTACGCCACCCTCTACGGTGACATGTGCGGCGGCTTCTCGGTGCTGAAGGACGTCTACAAGACGACGGTCTACCAGCTCGCCGGCTGGCGCAACCGGGAGCGGCCGGACGGCGCGCTCGGCCCCGATGGCCGGGTGGTGCCGGAGCGGGTGATCACCAAGGCGCCGACCGCCGAGCTGAAGGCCAACCAGACCGACCAGGACACGCTGCCGCCTTACGACGAACTCGACGCCATCCTCGAGGGACTGATCGAGGACGAGGCGTCGATCGCCGACATCGCCGAACGCGGCCACGACGAGGCCACCGTCCGGCGGATCTGGCGCATGGTCGACCGCGCCGAGTACAAGCGCCGCCAGGCGCCGCCGGGGGTCAAGATCACCGAACGCGCCTTCGGCCGCGACCGGCGCTATCCGATCACCAACGGCTTCACCCGCTCGGTGTGACGGCGCGTTCACGGCCGGCGGATGGCCGGGGCCGAGGCGGGAACGCTTGACCACCGTCAATGACCCGGCGGTGCCGCCGCCCGAGACTGGCGGGCTGTTCCTTTAATGATCCCGTGTCCGGGACCGCAAGCGGCGGGTGCGATGCGCTTCGATGCGAACACCACGGTGGCCGACGCCCTCGACGCCGATCCGTCGTTGATCGATCGGCTGGTGGCGCTCAATGGCGTCTTCGCGCGGCTGCGGAACCCCGAGGAGCGCATGACCCTCGGGGCGATGGTCAGCCTCGCCGACGCGGCGGTGATCGCCGGTGTCGACCTCACCGATCTGCTGCAGGCGGCCAATGCCGGCTCGCCGCTGGCCTGCGCGTCCGCCAACCGGGACCCGCCGGCCGAGGATCCGCCGGCCGAGAACCCACCGGACTGGATGACGCGGTTCGACGAGGCCGAGGCCGCGTACCTCGACGTGAGGCCGCTGGTCGCCCGGGACGAGTCGCCGTTCACGCCGGTGATGACCGCGGCCGCCGCGGTGCCGCCGGGCGGTGGCTTGGTCCTCGATGTGCCGTTCAACCCGCTGCCGTTGCGCCGCATTCTCGGCGACAGGGGCTTTGCCTCGTACGGCCGCCGGCTGGGGCGCGACCGGTGGCGCATCTGTTGCCTGCGTGCCGCTGCCGATGCCGGTACCGATGCCGGTGGGGGCGATGCCGAGCGTCGGCGGGACATGCCCGAGGGTGCCCGCGTCTGGTCGGCCGCCGACGGCGTTCACATCGATGTCCGGCGGCTCGCGGCGCCGGCACCGTTGGTGGCCATCCTGACGCTGATCGACGGCGGCGGGCATGCCGGCCGGATCATCGTCCACCATCATCGCGAGCCGCACTTCCTTTATCCGGAACTGGAGGAACGCGGCTGGTCTTCGGAGCACGTCGCCGGCGCGCCGGGGGAGGTGCGCCTCCTGCTCACGGCCGGTGCCGGCTCGGCATCCGGGGAGACGACGGCGGCCCCGTCGTCTATGATGCCGCCACCTTCGATGCGGTGAAGCGCATCCCGATGCGGGAGCCGGTCGGCACATACGATGTCTGCAACACGATCCCCTGTTCGGCCGGCACCCGCCACTGACACGGGCCGGGCGGCATGGCCGGCGACGACGTTGCTGCTGGTCGGTCACGGCTCGACCCGCGGCACCGGCGCCGCCCAGCTGCTGGCGCGACACGCGGCGACGCTGGCGGCGCGGGGGTGCTTCGCCGACGTGCGCACGGCGACGCTGGCCGGCGCCCCGTCGCTCATCGACGCCGTGCGCGATCTGGCGACGCCGGAGCTCTGCGTCGTGCCGATGTTCATGTGCGCCGGCCACTTCGTCACGGTCGAACTGCCGCGCGCCCTGGCGGCGGCGTTGCCCGACCGGGCGCGTTGCCCGCGCGTCGAGATCTGCCCGCCGCTTGGCGAGGCGGCGTTGATCGCCGACGTCGTCGCCGGGCGCGCCGTTGCCGGCTTGCGGGAAGTCGGCGTCAACCCCGGCGCGGCGACGCTGCTGCTCGCCGCCCACGGTTCGCCGCGCGACCCGGCGTCGCGCCGCGCCACTGAGGCGCAGGTCGCCCGGCTGCAGGCGGCGGCGCGGTTCCAGGCCGTCGTCGCCGGCTACCTGGAAGAGCCGCCGACCCTGGCCGATGTCCTGCCTGCCCTGCCGGCGCCGGCGGTGGTCGCCGGTCTGTTTACCGGCGGTGGCCGTCATGCGCACCGCGATGTCACGGCGGCGCTGACCAAGGCCGGCCGAACCGACATCATCGACCTCGGCCCCGTCGGCGTCGACCCGGCCATCCCCGACATCGTGCTGGCGATCGTCGAGAGCCATCGCCGGGCGACCGCGGCGGCGCGCGGCGGGATCGGCGTCGTCCTTGATCCCGGTTAGGCCCCGGCGGCGCGGGGATCAGCCGGGCTTGCCGTCGGGTCGGGGCCTCGCCAGCATCGGGCCGAAGTGCAGCACGAACAGGCCGAACGCCGCGATCCAGGCGAGGCCGGACGTCCACAGCAGCGGTGCGTACGCCTGGGGGAACAGCGCCGACGCGAGGCGCGCGGCGGCGGCGATGGTCGCCAGCGCATAGATCGCCGTGGTCATGCCGTCGGCACGCAGGGCCCGGCCGGTGTGTCCGAGCGTCGCCCGCGTCATCACCGCCAGGATCATGGTGGCGATGGCGCCCGCGCCGAAGCCGTGCACGGCGGCGAGTTCGGGCACGCCGAAGCCGGCCGCGGCCAGCGCCAGCAAGGCGAAGGCGAGCGGGATCCAGGCGTAGGCCAGGTGCAGCACGAAGACGAGGGGCTCGGGCGTGGTCAGGTGGCCACGCCAGCGGGCGAGCCGCACCCCGTTGCCCAGCGCCGCCAGAGCCGCCAGCGCCGCGCACGCCCATGAGTCCGGCAGCGCCACCCAGGTGACGAGCGCCAGCACGCTGGCGACGATGGTCAGGCGGTCGACCGCGCCGAATGGCGCCGGCAGCCGCGCCGCGTCGCGCTTGACCAGCCAGTTGCGGGTGAAGCTGGGGACGATGCGGCCGCCGATCAGCACGATCAGCGCCACCAGCACGCCGATGGAGAGGCGCCAGGCGGTGGCCGTCGCATCGCCCAGCCCCACGACGTCGGCGTGGAAGAGGGCGTTGCCGATCACCAGCAGCGCCACCGCCGCGAGCACCGGCAGGTTCCGCCAATTGCGCCCCGCCGCCACCTCGCGGCCGGCGGCGGCGAGCACGGCGACGAGAAAGGCGAGATCCAGCGCCGCCGCCGGGATCGGCCCGATGATCGCCGACGTTGCCATGGCCATGCGCCCCGCCAGCCACAGCAGGACGAGCAGCAGCAGCGGCCGGCCCTGGAGCGGCAGCCGCCCCGTCCAGTTGGGGATGGCGGTGAGCAGGAAGCCGGCAAGCGCCGCGGCGGCGAAGCCGAAGATCATCTCGTGGACGTGCCAGGCGAGCGGCGTGAGCGCCGTCGGCAGCGACCATGGCCCGCGCAACGCCGCGAGCCAGAGGGCGAGGGCGACGGCCGCCCAGACGCCGGCGGCGAGGAAGAACGGACGAAAACCGTAGGCGAGGAGGGCCGAGCCGGCCCATGGGCGGAGCCGCGGGATGGGGGTGTGGTCTGGAGGTGCTGTCATGGCGCTTCCGAAACGATTGCAGGGCGGATGACCCCGTCAAGGGGGCGTGCAGCGCATCCTGGGCGATCGTCCGGCCGCGCGCCTTGACCTATGTCGATCTGACCGGCGCATCGCGGCATGCGGTCGGTGGCGCCGACGGAAACCTTGCCGCTTCCGGCCGTCAGTCGCACATTTTTCGATCAAAAAGTGCGTCGCCCGCGGCCGGCATGAGCCTCGCCGCTCCGGGGGCAGAGGCGTCAACGAAACGCGGCGAACCGTCGAGAACCGCGGCGCGCCCGCTGAACGAAGCACGGGGGGCGCGGCGCGCCCGCTGAACGAAGCAACGGGAGGAGCGCCGATGGCGGCAACGATCTTCGAGCGATACGGCGGCTTCGCCAAGGTCAGCCGGATCGTGTCTGCCTTCTACGATCAAGTGCTCGCCTCGCCGCTGCTCAGCCCCTACTTCGAGGGCGTCGACATGCGCCGCCTGATCGACCATCAAACCAAGTTCATCGCCGCCATCATGAGCGGACCGGCGAGCTTTTCCAACGAGGCGCTGGAGCGCGCCCACCGCAATCTCGGCATCACTGACAAAGCGTTCCGCGAGGCCCTGGCGCTGTTGCGCGAGGCCCTGGAGGACAATGGCGTCGCCGAAAGCGATATCGCCGTCATCTGCACCGCCGTCATCGAGCGGAAACCCTACATCGTCGTCCACCGGTGACCACCGGCGGCACATCCGGATCGGCAGAGAAGCCATGGACACCGTTGACGATCTCGACCCCAGGCAACTGCTCCAGTCGCTGACCACCGGCGTTGCCGTGGCCGAACCGGCGTCGCTGACGATCGGTTTCGAGAACGCCGTGTTCTTCGAGTGGTTCCCGCCGAGCCCGGACGCCGATGAGACGCTGCCAAATCGACTGCCCAAGTTCGATGCCGACAAGGCACGGAGCCGACTCGCCGATCGCCGTGTCTTTCAGTTCGAGACCGAGAGCCGGTCGGAAGCGCGCAGTGTGCCCGTGCGTGTGGAGATCCGTCTCTTGCGGCTCGGCGACC
Source organism: uncultured Rhodospirillaceae bacterium (assembly GCA_964495295.1). Taxonomy (GTDB): domain Bacteria; phylum Pseudomonadota; class Alphaproteobacteria; order Rhodospirillales; family Defluviicoccaceae; genus CAZBWP01. Next base: position 13,174 of record CAZBWP010000034.1, read on the forward strand.
GGGACGTTCTGGTCGTCGAGTGCCGCGACATCTCCAAGCAGAAGGAGGCCGAGTACATGCTCGACTCCTACTCCCGGCTGTCGGAACGACACCGCCGGGACCTGGAAAAGGAGAAGGAGCGCGTCGAGCGCCTGCTGCTCAACATCATGCCGAAGGCGGTCTACGAGTGCGCATCCGCCGCTACATTGAACGCCGGAACACCGCGCATCCGCAGCAGTGGCGCTGCCGCATCGGCATCAACGCGGGTCCGGTGATCGGCTCGCTGGTCGGCATCCAGAAGTATGTGTACGACCTGTTCGGGCCGGGGGTGAACCTGGCGGCGCGCATGGAGAGCCTGTCCGAGCCGATGCGGATCACGCTCTGCGACGACACTTACGACTTGATCAAGGACGACTTCGTCTTCACCGAGCGGGGCGCGGTCGAGGTCAAGGGCTTCGGCACCCGGACGCTCTACTTTCTC
>CAZBWP010000034.1:13733-14995 GCA_964495295.1 uncultured Rhodospirillaceae bacterium
CGAGCGGGGCGCGGTCGAGGTCAAGGGCTTCGGCACCCGGACGCTCTACTTTCTCGAAAGCGAGCGCCGCTGAGGCACGGCCGGCGCACGCGGCGCCGGCCACCCCCGCCCGCCGTCAGTAGGTCTCGATGGTCACGTCGACGGGCACCGACTTCGACACCACGTCGAAGACCGGCGAGAAGTTGGCGAGTTCTCGCAGTTGCTCCGGTGTCGCCTGCGACTTCACCCGCATCTTGACGCGAATGGTCTGATAGCCCTTGCGGATCTTGTCGGAGAGGCCGAGGAAGCCGCGCAGGTCGATGTCGCCCTCGCTCTCGGTGTCGATCGCCTCGATGGCGATGTCGCGCGCCGCCGCGTGATAGGCCAGCGACGTCGTCATGCAGCCCATCAGGGCGTTGAGCAGGTGCTCGACCGGGTTGGCGCCGGCGTCCTGGCCGAGCAGTACCGGCGGCTCGCCGTTGTCGATCTCGAAGGACGTGCCGTCGACGCGCTGTTCCTGGCAGGCGCCGAAGAAGCCCTGGAAGGTGGAGCGATTGTGGTCGGCCCCCAGCCAGGAGTTCTTGCCGCGGAAGATGAAGGTGGCGATCTCAGGCGACTGCTTCACCGCCTCGACCGTCTCCAGGAGCGCGGTCACGTCGACACCGTTGATGATGGTGGGCTGGTGTTGAACGGCGGTCTGTGGGTTGGACATGGTTGCCTCCTTCTGCTGTGATCGTTGATCGATCAGGTGAGCGGCGCCAGCGCTTCGGTGACGCGCCGGGCCTGCGCTTCGGTGATCAGGCTGGTGAGCACCTTGACGAAGTGCGGGTGGCTCGCGCCCGAGAGGATGTACTGCCAGCGATAGGCCCTGAGAATCCCGTCGGCGGCGGCGCGCATCTGCTCGTTGTCGAACACCCGGCCGCAGGTGGCGGCGAAGTAGCGCGCATCGGCGGCGGCCTGCGCCTGCAGGATGCCGTCGACGGCGCCGACGAGATCGATGAAATCGTCGACCGCCCGGTCCCGGTGTTCGGGCGTCATCGCCGCGTCACAGCGCCGCCATTCCAATTCATCCATGATGGCGTGCTGACTTTCCTCCTTCCAGTGATAGAGGAAGACGTCCTTGAACAAGGGCGACAGGTCGCCGTCGGGCGCGATGCTTTCGCGATAGTGCGCCTGGGTGAACAGCTCGATGTGCAGGATCAGGGCGAACACCGCCCAGGTGTCCTTGCTGAGCACGGCGCGGGCGACATCGTTGGGATCGGCGACGACGCGATAGCCCGGCG
>CAZBWP010000035.1:0-10104 GCA_964495295.1 uncultured Rhodospirillaceae bacterium
AATTATTTCAACTACAGGATTTAGGGCCCATTGACCAAGATATTGTTAACGCGTTTCGGGCGGTAAGAGGCGTTGCAGCGCATCTCGCGCGTCAGGAGATCATTTCTCAGCCCGTCATTAAAAACTGGGAAAAACTAATTGTCTACCTGCGGGCGTCGATCGCGCACCGTCGTGTCGAGCATTTGCGGGTACTGTTTCTGGATCGACAAAATGCTCTACTAGCGGATGAAATGCAAAATGACGGTACGATTGATCATACCCCATGCTACCCAAGAGAGATCGTCAAGAGAGCCCTGATTCTCGATGCCGGAGCCGTAATACTAGTGCATAATCACCCAAGCAACCGCCCGAATCCGTCACAAGGCGATATTGACATGACACATCAAATAAAAAACAGCCTCGAATCGGTGGGCATTGTCCTTCATGATCATGTAATACTGACCAGAGAAAGCGAAACAAGCTTCAAGCAACTTGGGCTGTTGTAAATATTGCGTGTTTTATTCAGATTGAATCGCTTCAAAGTATAAAACACGGATTAAATGTATATTCCTTGTAAGAGGTCGGGCTAGCGCGGCGTCTTCGACATCGAGGCCGTCAAGCACGCCAACCGCACGCTGATCGAGACGATCGAGGAGAGCCTCGGCATCGCCGACGAGGGCAAGCGCCAGCGCGTTGCCGCGGAGGCCGAGCCGCCGCGGTGCGAGGCGGAACTGCGGAAGACGCTGGCGGCGGCTCAGGTCACCACCAGGGAGCGGGCGCCGCAACCGCAGACGCGACGGGAGGCCGGGCCGCGGGCCGAGGCGGGCTCGCCGCCCCGGCGCCTATCCCCAGACCCCGGCGAGGCTGTAGCCGTGGTCCTTCAGCGGCAGCGCGCGGAGGCGCTCGCCCGTCGCGGCGAACAGGGCATTGGTCAGCGCCGGAGCGATCGGTGGCGTCCCCGGCTCGCCGGCGCCGCCCATGGCGCGGCCCGACGGAACCAGCCTGACCGTGATCGACGGAAGCTGCGCCAGCGTCAGCATCTTGTAGGTGTCGAAATTGCCCTGCCGCACGCGGCCGCCGTCGACGTCGATGCGGCCGAAGACCGCGGCGGTCAGGCCGAAGACGATCGCCGACTGCAACTGCGCCTCGAAGTTGCGCGGATCCACCACCCGGCCCGGGTCGGCGGCGACGGTGAGACGGTGCAGCGTGATCCGCTTGTCCGCGGCAACCGACAGCTCGACGATCTCGGCGACGATGGTCTTGAAGGACTCGACCAGGGCCACGCCCTGGAAACGACCCTCCGGCGCCTGCCCCCAGCCGGCCGCCTCGGCCGCCGCCGCGAGCACCGCGGCGTGGGCCGGGCTGTCGGCGAGCAGCGCCAGGCGATAGGCCAGCGGGTCTCGGCCGGCGGCGTGCGCCGCCTCGTCGAGCATGCTCTCGGTGAACCAGGAATTCTGACTGTGGCCGACCGACCGCCAGAAGCCGACGGGGATCGGTGCCGGCATCAGGCGGTAGTCGACGCGGCGGTTCGGCAGGGCGTAGGGCAGGTGCACCGCGCCCTCGACCGAGGAGGGATCGAGCCCGTCCTTCACGTACTTCGGCAGGGCGCGGGAGAAGATCGACGAGCAGGCGAGCCGCGTTTCCCAGGCGATCGGCAGGCCGTCGGCCCCGAGGCCGACGCGCATGCGGCAGACGGCACCGGGCCGGTAGAAGTCGTGCCGGATGTCCTCCTCGCGGCTCCACACCACCTTCACCGGCGCGCCGACGGCCTGCGAGACGAGTGCCGCCTGGACGCCGAAGTCCTGCTCGAACCGCCGGCCGAAGCCGCCGCCGAGGTAGGTCGTGTGCACCGTGACCCGCGACGCCTCGACGCCCAGGACCCCGGCGACGACGAAGGTCAGCGGCCCCTGGCCCTGGGTCGGCGCCCAGATGGTGACGCCGTCGGCGGTGACGTGGGCGGTGGCGTTCATCGGCTCCATGGTGGCGTGCGCCAGGTAGGGCGCGGTGTAGTCCGCCTCGAGCGTCGCCGCCGCGGCAGCGAAGCCCGCGCCGAGATCGCCCTCGGCGTCGGCGACGGCGCCGTCGTCGGCGAGCGCGGCCCGGAAGCCTTCGAGCACCGCCTCGCTGGAGCCTTCGGCGAAGGCGCCCTCATCCCAGACCGGCGAGAGCGCGTCGAGACCCTTCTTCGCCGGCCACCAGCCGTCGGCGACGACGGCGACCGCGTCCTGCAGCGGCACCACCGCCCGGACGCCGCGGACGGCCTTCGCCGGCGCCTCGTCGACGGAAACGAGGGTGCCGCCGAACACCGGGCAGCGGGCGATCGCCGCGATCAGCATGCCGGGGAGGCGCACGTCGATGCCGAAGCCGGCGCTGCCGTCGACCTTCGCCGGGACGTCGAGGCGGTCCATGGCGGTGCCGATCAAGCGCCACGCGGCGGGGTCCTTGAGCGGCGGCGCCGACGGCGGCGTCTCCTTCGCGGCGTCGAGGGCGAGCGTCCCGAAGCGAACGGAGGCGCCCGTGGCGGTGTTGACGACGGCGCCGTTCTCCGCCCGGACGGCGGCCGCGTCGACGCCCCAGCGCCGCGCGGCGGCCTGCTCGAGCATGGCGCGCGCGGTGGCGCCGGCGGTGCGCATGGTCTCCCACGAGCCCCAGGTGGTGGTCGACCCGCCGGTCCCCTGGATGCCGAAGACGGGGTTGGCGAACTCGGTGCCCGCGGGGGCGAATTCGATGCCGACCGTCGACCAGTCGGCCTCCATTTCGTCGGCGACCACCTGCGGCAGGCTCGTCGCGATCCCCTGCCCCATCTCCGAATAGCCGACGAGGATGCGGACCGCGTCGTCGGGAGTGACGACGACCCAGGTGTTGAGCCTGCCGTCGCCGGCGGCGGCGGGGCCGCTGACGAAGCCGATGGTCAGGCCGGTGATCAGGCCGGAGACGGCGACCGCCGTCGAGCCCGCGAGGACGGCGCGGCGCGAGAGGCCCATGTCGTTCATCGCCCGTCCTCCTCACGCCCGGCCGCGCGCCGGACGGCGGCAAGCACGCGGTTGTAGGTGCCGCAGCGGCAGACGTTGGTGATCGCCGCTGCGATGTCGCCGTCGCTCGGCTCCGGCGTCTGCTTCAACAGCGCCGCCGCCGCCATGATCATGCCGGGCTGGCAGTAGCCGCACTGCGGCACCTGCTCGGCGACCCAGGCGGCCTGCACCGGGTGCAGGGCGCCGCCGGCCGACAGGCCCTCAATGGTGATGACGTCGGCGCCGTCGGCGGCCTCGATCGGCAGCACGCAGGACCGCTCGGCGGCGCCGTCGACGTGTACCGTGCATGCCCCGCAGAGGGCGATGCCGCAGCCGAACTTGGTCCCGGTGAGACCGAGGGTGTCGCGCAGCACCCAGAGCAGCGGCGTGTCGCCGTCGACATCGACGGTGTGCGTCGCGCCGTTGACGGTGATGGTGTAGGCCATCGTGTCTTCCCTCCGCTGATCGCCTCCCCTGATCGCACCGGGGGGCCGGCATACCCGCTCCCTCAGGCAGATGGGGACCCCTGGCACACCCGCAAGGCGACCGCACGCAAGCCGCCGCCTCGTCGGCCGGCTTCCGGCGCCGACGTTCCGCGCCCCGGCCGGGCGATCGGGTGCCGAGCGGCGGGCCCCAAGGCCTACTCGGTCACAAATGGTATTGCCAATGAAGGCGCTGCGCGACCCCCTCGGCCGCGCCGTGGTCATGCACGAACTTGGTCGCGCCGTGTCTTCGAGCGAGTGATCCCGAGGCAACGGCGGCATCCTGGTACGGATCGGGGCGTCGGCGACAGCGCTCGCACCAAAGGCCACGACAACCACGACGGCCGCACCGCCACGTGCGAGGCGTCCGCGGACGGCCGCCGCGACCGCCCGCAGGGCCAAGCCGGGCGATCGCCTATTCGGCGAGCGTCCAGGTGTCATCTGGATCGTAGGTGCCCATCGCCTCCGCCACCGTCTGCGTGTCTGCACCCAGGTCCTTCTCGAGGATCGTGCCGAGATGACTGCAGAGGAAGGACATGATGCCGGACCGGCCGTAGTCGGCGGGCCAGGCGAGCAGCGCGTGGCCGACGATCATGTTGCCGTTGATCACGTAGCTGTACGCGCCGCCAGGGGGGTTGCCGCCCTGTGCGGGCAGGATGCGGAAGTAGTAGCCGTGGAAGGGCTCGCCCTCGCGGCGGAAGTCGAGGTACTGTTCCGACGACGCGAAGAAGGGGCCGAGGGGGCTCGCGTCGCCGCCGGCCGACGCGTCCCAGAAGAGGCCATCACGTTGACCGGGCGTGCTCATCAGCTTCTGGGCGAACTCCAGGACCTGATCGCCGTCGCGATCGACGCTCGCATAGGCCGCCTGGGCCTCCAGATACGCACGGCAGGCTTCGATCACCGCCAACTCGTTTCGGCCGATCCGGCGGTCGTTGATTTCCTCGATGCCGGCATCGACGTCGAAGGACCAACCGCCCGGTACCTCGACGAGGGGGATCGGCATCGGCCAGCCGTTGCGGCCGATCACCAGTTCCTTGCGACCCTCACCATCGTCGGCGATGGTGATGCCCTCGGCGACGGTGCGGCGCAGCGTCTGGACGCCCTGGCGCGCCTCCGCCGGATCGCCGCCGATCAGGTCATCCTTGTGTTCGGGCCCGAACAGCTCGATGAGGCCCTGACCCTGCTCGCTGTTGACCGCTGCCGCGAAGGCTTTCACGGCCTCTTCCGGGGTCTTGAAAATCGCCGCCGCGGCATCCGCCGCCGAAGCAGTCGCGAGGGCCAATGCCATGACCGAGAGGGCTGCGATCAGGCCCCGCCCCGTGCGATGGCGGATCGCCGTCCAACCTGTGAGTGATGTCATCTGGAAATCTCCAAGTCGAAGAAGTCACACGTTAGTAGAAACGACCGATCAGCCGCGCTTTCCGCCACCACGCTTTCCGCCACCACCGCCACCACCGCCGCCGCTCGCCTTGCTCGCCTTGCCGCGGCTCGACTGCGCCTTGGCCTTGCCGCCGTTCCGGGCGCCCGACGCCATGCTCGACTTGCCGCGGGACGGCGTCTGGACGGCGCGGTGCTGTCCCCCGCCGGCAGCCGCCCTCACCGCCTTCCCGCCGCCGCCACCCCCCTTGGCAACGGCGCGGCTCTTCGCGCCGCGGGCCGCCTCCTTGCGGACCTGGGTTCGCGGGCCGACGCTGGCGGCGAGACCGGAGCCCTTCTTGCTCGAGACCGTGCCTGAGGCCTTGGCCTTCGCCGTTCCCGCCGGCCGCTTGGCGACGGCAGGCTTCGCCGAGGCCGCGGGGCGCGACGCCGTGGCGGTGCGATCCGCGGGCCGCGCGCGATCGGCGATGCCGGCGCCGGTCCCGGCGCCCGGCAGCTTGACCTCACGCTTGGGCCCGTCTGCGCGGCGCGGCTGCTTCCCGGCCTGGTCGCGGCCGGGCCGTTTGTCCGCCGCGAGACCCGGCAATGGTTTCAGATCCTTGCCCGGTCGTTGAACCCTGTCCCGATCCGGCCGCCGGTCGCCCAGTTGATCCTGGATGCGCTGGTTGTCGCGATCCCGGTTCACGACGACGGTGTTGCCCTCGATGTTCGTCGTGCGACTGAACGATCGCCCGCCGTAGAAGCCGCCGCCATCACCATCCCAGTCCCAATCGTCGTCGTCAAACGCCTCAGAGATCCCCCAGCCCAGGAGACCGCCGATCACGGCGCCGCCGGCGAAGCTCGCGGCACCGTCCCAGAACCCCGTCTCCGGTTCGGCGTAGCTGACGATCGGCGGGCCGGCGTACGGCGGCGGATAGCCGGCGCCGTAGCCCGGCGGATACCCTTCGGCGTAGGCGGGGGGCGCCGCGTACCCCGGATCCGCTGGTTCGGCGGCAGATTCCGGCTCCGAAGGAGCGGCCGCCGCCGGGGCGGCAGCGGGGGCTGTCGCCGTCGGCTCGGCGGCGGGCGCCGCCGCTTCGGCCGGCGTCTGCTCGACCTCAGCCACCTGTTCGTCCGGTTCGATCGCCGCCAGCAGCGCCACCGGATCGTACTGCGGCACCGAGATCGTCTTGCCGTCCGCCGGCATCACGCGGATGATGTCGCCTTCGGCGACCACTGTCTGTTGGTCGTTGGAGACGAGAATGCCGGTGTTGTACGCACCCCACCGGATGTCGACGACCGCGTTCTGCACGTCGCCCAACTGATCCAGAACGGCATTCCCGAGCGCTTCCGTCCAGTCGATGTATTCGTTCATCGCGCCGAGCACCACGGGATAGTTCAGCAGGCCGAGGATGCTTGAATCCCAGTCCTGATCGGGCGTCAGCGTCGGCTCCTTTTGGCGCTTGGCGAGAAACCGGTTGGCCTGGACAACCTGCAGCGGCTGTGTGGACGCCTGCAGGACGAGGGCCAGCATCGGATCTGGAAACAGCGCCACCGGGGCGACCAGGGCGCGCACGTCTTCGGTCGAGACGGCCGCCTCGTCGCTCGCCGCCGCCTGCTCAAAGGCGGCGTCCGCCGCCGGTTGAGCGACCGCGATGCCCGGCCCGACGATCATCGCCCAGGCAATGGCTAAGGCAATCGCCGCAACGCGGACTGCGCTTGGTGAAAACGACCAGGTGGCGAAGCGCCGCATGGTTTCCTCCGCTCTTCGGTTTCTCATGGCTTTGCTCCAATCGGCTGCCTTGGCACCGGTGATGCTTCCCCGGGGCGTCGTCGCCTTGGACGGCACCGCGCACCGTCCGCGCTGTCGCAACCATAGCTCAGGAACTCGTGCGTGGCACATCGGGATAAAAGCAGATCGAGGGGTCTCAAAACCGCACCGCGAGGCCGAGAACCGGGCCGTGCTGGACGACGTCCCAGCGGAAGGAGCCGGAGCTGTAATCCTGGCCCAGTGCCCGATAGCCGATGATCGCATCGGCATCGTCGTCGCCGAGCAGGCTGAAGCGATAACTGACCGTGCCGAAAGCCTGCCAGGTGAAATCCGATCCAACCCCGAAGCCGCCGACGTCGCCGCTGGCGAGGACCGTCCAGCGCGGCGAAAGGTCCCAGCGGCTGCGGATGCCGATCACGGGATCGACCCAGGCGACGTCGTCCCGAAAGGTCCGGATGTCTCGGAGGTCGAGTTCGGCATTCAGGTAGGTGAAGCGGCCACCCACGTAGGGAGAGACGGTGACGGTCGGCCCATCCGGCCCGCCATCGGGATCCAGGTCCCACGTCCCGATCTGGTAGGAGGCCCCGAAGCCGACGATGACCGTCTCCGACGTTGTCTTGATGCCGATCCCGGCCACCGTGGACTTGCTGCTGAGGTTGGCGTACTGGACATTCCCGTAGAGGCCGAAGCGGCCCTTGTGGGCATCGGCCGCAATGAAGGCCGCGATGTTGAGGTCGTTCAGCACGTCCGCGATGGACGCATCGGCGCTCGCCGTCTGCCCCTTCACGGTGACGTCGCCCGACAGGGACGTGAGCCAAGCGTACGGCACGATGACGAACCGCCACGCGTCGCCACCCGTCGTTCCGGCCGGCGCGCTTGCGTCGGCGGCAACCGCCACGCTGCCGCCGAAGGCGACTGCCGTGAAGAGCCCGGCCGACAAGGCGCCAACGCGCAGGGTGTTCATCTGGACGGCTCCGGAAACACCGCCTTCCAATCGTTCTCCATGGAGACGACGACCCAGCCGGCCGGCCCGGCGGCGTCGAGCGCCTTGTCCAGCCGGCCGACGTGGCCGTCGCGATCGTAGGCGTATTCGCGCTCCGCGTCGTCGTGACGGATGAGGACGCCGAGCCGTCGGCCGTCGCCGGCCGTCGTCCACTGCAGCATCTGCATGTCGCCGTCGGAGTTGCCGAACGCCGCGATCGGCCGCCGGCCGATGAACTTGTCGATCCCGACCGGCTTGCCCGCCTTGTCGTCGATGAAGTCCACCTCCGGCAGTCGGACGAGGACCGGCTTGCCGTCCTGCACGTCGAACGCGGTCTTGATCGACGAGCCGATGACCTGTTCGGGCGGAATGCCGTAAACCGCTTCCGCCCACGGCCGCACGAACGCGATGCCGCCGCCGGAGACGATGTAGGTCGCAAATCCGTTCGCCCGCAGGTACGCCAGCAGTTCGAGCATCGGTCGATAGACGAGTTCCGTGTAGGGGCGGCCGAAGCGTGGGTGCCGCGCCGTCTCCAGCCAGTCCGTGACGATGGCGGCGAACTCGTCCGTGGTCATCCCGGCGTGCGAGGCCATGACGAGATCGACGATGCCCTTGACGCCCGCTTCGGCGAGGGCGTCGCGGTCGCCCTCGAGCACCGCCTGGAACGGCTGGGTGTCGCGCCACTCCGGATGCTTCTCCGCCAACGCTTTCACCCGGTCCATGGCGAACGCGAGCTGCGTGTAGATCGGCTGCTCGACCCACAAGGTGCCGTCGTTGTCGAACACCGCGATTCGTTCCGCGGGCGGCACGAAGTCAGGGCTGCCCTCGGTCGTGACCGCCGCCACGAATGCGACGATCGCGGCCTTGGCGTCGCCGTCGTTCCAGGAGGGCAGGGGGTCGCCCGACCGCCCGAGGGCGTGCACCGGTGCTGCGACGACGGTCAGCAACAGCAAGAACCGCCACACAGTCCGTTTCCAAACAATCGCTCGGCCCGTGGCCATTTTCTTTTCCCTTCCGTACGTTCCTGCGAAAAACCTCGACGAGTCGTGGGAGGCACACTCGGCGAGAAGGGCTGCGGTCGGGTCTCCGCGATCCCCGACCGCAGCAAAGCCTCCGCGAACGGGGATTATTGCGACCCCAACGTGTCGCTCAGTTGCTCCATCACTTGGTCCAGCGAGAAGCTCGCCGCCTTCTGCCGCGGCGGGAACGCCTTGAACGTCTCCAGGAACTTGCCGACGTAGGCTTGCGCCGGAACCAGCATGAATGCGCGGTCGAGCAGCCACTCGTAGTAGCTGTTCGAGGTGATCGTCGCCCGTTCGTAGGGGTCGCGCCGCAGATTGAAGATGAAGGGAACGCGCAAAGGCACGAACGGCTCCTGCCACACCCGGAGGGTCCCCGGAGCCTTCTGCTCCATGAAGATGATCTTCCAGTCCGCATAGCGCAGCGCCGTCAGGTCGCCGTCGTCGGAGAAGTAGAAGATCTCCTGGCGCGGCGCCTTCTCGTCCTTGCCCGTGAGGTACGGCAGGAAGTTGTAGCCGTCGAGGTGCACATTGTAGTCGCGGCCGATCGCCTGGACCCCGCCCTCTTTCAGCTTCTCCTTGACGTCGGGGACGCCGGCGGCGGCGAGCAGCGTCGGCAGCCAATCCATGTGGTGCATGATGTCGTTGGAAACCGCTCCAGCTTCGATCTGGCCGGGCCAGCGCACCATGGCGGGCACCCGCCAGCCACCTTCCCAGTTGGTGTTCTTCTCGCCGCGGAAGGGGTTCCAGGCGGCATCGGGCCATGTGTTCATGTGCGGCCCGTTGTCGGTCGAATAGAACACGATGGTGTTGTCGGCGATGCCGAGTTCATCCAGCAGTTTCAGGAACTTGCCCACGTGCATGTCGTGCTCGACCATGCCGTCGGCGTACTCGTCCTGGCCGGAGATGCCGCGGAGTTCGTCTTTCACGTGGGTGCGGAAATGCATCCGGGTGCCGTTCCACCAGATGAAGAACGGCTTGCCTTCCTGGTGCGCCTTGCGGATGAACGCCATGGCGGCGTCGGACGTCTCGTCGTCCACCGTCTCCATGCGCTTCCGGGTCAGCGGACCGGTATCCTCGATCCGCTGCGTGCCGTCCGCGTTGGCCCAACTGTGGATCACGCCGCGCGGCCCGAACGTCTCCAGGAACGTCTTGCCGCTCGGCAAGACCAGATCGCGCGGATAGTCCTCGTTTTCCGGCTCTTCCTCGGCGTTCAGGTGGTAGAGGTTGCCGAAGAACTCATCGAAACCGTGGTTGGTCGGCAGGTGCTCGTCCTTGTCGCCGAGGTGGTTCTTGCCGAACTGACCGGTCGCGTATCCCTGGGCCTTCAGCAGGACGGCGATCGTCGGGTCCTCCTCGCGCATGCCGATGTCGGCGCCGGGCAGGCCGACCTTCGAGAGGCCCGTGCGGAAGACGCTCTGCCCCATGATGAACGAGGCGCGGCCCGCCGTGCACGACTGCTCGCCATAATAGTCGGTGAACATCATGCCATCGCTGGCGATCT
>CAZBWP010000035.1:10204-11895 GCA_964495295.1 uncultured Rhodospirillaceae bacterium
GTGCACGACTGCTCGCCATAATAGTCGGTGAACATCATGCCATCGCTGGCGATCTGGTCAATGTTGGGGGTCTTGTAGCCGACGAGACCGCGCGTGTAGGCGCTGATGTTCGACTGACCGATATCGTCGCCCCACAGCACCAGGATGTTCGGTTTCTGCTCCTGCGCGAGGGTCGGAACGGCCACGAATCCAAGAATCGCCACCGTCACAGCGCACGCTGTTTGTCGAAGTCGCTGTTTTCGCATGTCATCTCCTCCTTGCTTGAATTGTGATGGTTCGCACTGAGTCATCGTGTGTCTAGATGATAAGGAACTTGAGCATCTTGATAATGTCCCTGACGGGAAGCTGAGTGGTGGCGGCGACGGCGAAGGGGATCGCCGCGGCCATCGAGATCGGCAAGATCGCCCGCCCGCCGAGCGGCAGGGTTTTCATCGCCCGCGCCGCCTCGTAGCGCGCCTTGAGGTCTCCGGGGACGTCGACGCCGGGCTCCTCCGGCTCGGCCTTGTCGCTGCCCGGATCTCGGTCGAGCCATTGGTCTTGCTTGGCGAACGCCTCACGGCTGGCGAGCGCGCCATAGCGCAGCACGGCCCGTTGCTTGGTCTCGTTGAGTGGTCTCGAAAATGTGGTCAACGGGATCGTGTAGATCACCACCATGGTGATGATCCAGGCGATCACCCCATGCCTGAATGACGCGATTGGGGCTCCGGCATAAACGATTTCCCGTGCGACCATGGCGGCGACGACACTGCTGACGGCGAAGACGAACGAGGAGAAAACAGACGGATACTGGGAAACGAAGGCAAGGCCGCCGGTCTTGTCCGGGTGGCCGGTGGCAACCTGCAAATCCAGGCGCGAAATCCGCCGGATGAGGTTGGCCCAGATCAGGTAGCGCCATAACCAGCGGACCATGAGGAAGCCGAACAGCGGGCCGCTGACCAGCGCCGCCCACCATCCGGCGAGCGAGAGTTGGCTGCCGCCGTCGACCGGCGTTCCGAGCCACGATGCGCCATAGAGAACGACGGTCTCCTGCATCGTGAGATAGGAGACCGGGTACACAAGGGCGAGAATGGTGATTTCCGCAATCCAGGAGTTCCGAAGCCTGAGGGCGTCGCGCACATGCCGCTGCAAGTCGGCGAGCCGCTCGTGCGGGACGATGGCCGCGTCAACGAACTGGTCCAGCAAGGTCTTCAGGCGCCGTTCGGCGGGGCGTTCCATGAGAACGAAGACGGGCATCGCGACCAGGTACGTGGCATAGGGCCGAAAATCGACCAGCAGCCCGCCGCCGTCTCGGGGTTCGACCGCGGTTCCCGCAGTGAGCGAAAGCACCAGAAGCGGCACCCAAGCGATTGCCATGTACATCAACGCCCGGGCCATCGGCGGCGGGGCCGCCGTCCCGACCAGCCCCACGCGCGCGTGCGCATCCCAGAATGGGCCGCCCCTGGCGATCAGGAACTCGTGCTCGGCGGCGGCGGCCAGCGTCGTGGAGGTGTGATTGCTTTGCGCTGTCACTGCCGGTCCAGCCCCTCGACTCGGCACGCGCCCGTCGTATGGGCGTCGAACGTCAAGCACTCTGGCGTAAAAAGGACCAATAAATGGCCCCGGTCGCAGGCATACGGCTGCCCGGAAAATCGCAACCTGACGACGCCATCGTTCGAGCGTTCCTGCTGCCAGACTTGGCTGTGAATGTCGGC
>CAZBWP010000035.1:11995-14907 GCA_964495295.1 uncultured Rhodospirillaceae bacterium
GCCGCCGATCAGCGGTGCGACCCAGAACAGCCACAGTTGCGCAAGGGCCCAGTCGCCGACGAACAGTGCCTGCCCGGTGCTGCGGGCCGGATTGACCGACGTGTTGGTCACCGGAATGCTGATCAGATGGATCAGCGTGAGGGCGAGGCCGATGGCCAGCGGCGCGAAGCCGGCCGGCGCGCGGGAGTCCGTGGCGCCCATGATGATCAGCAGGAAAAAGAACGTCAGCACGATCTCGGCAACGAGGGCGGCGGCGAGGGGGTAACCGCCGGGCGAATGCGCGCCATAGCCGTTGGCGGCGAAGCCCTGCGAGAGGGCGAAATCGGCATGCCCGACAGCGATGACGTAAAGGACCGCCGCGGCACCGATCGCACCGACAACCTGAGCGATCCAATAGGGCAGGATGTCAGATGTCGAGATCCGGCCGCCCGCCCACAGGCCGAGGGTGACGGCTGGGTTGTGAAGTGCCCGCCGGAGATGTGCCCAACGGCATAGGCCATGGTCACAACGGTCAAGCCGAACGCCAGCGCGACCCCTGCGAACCCGATACCGAGTTCGGGAAACCCGGCGGCCAGTACGGCACTGCCACAACCGCCGAACACGAGCCAGAATGTGCCGAGGAGTTCGGCGAACAGTTTTCGCGACATACTCACTGATCCATCTCCCATCCCTCCGATGCCCCATCGCCAAGGTGGTCGCGCGCCGCGCGATTCAGCCCCGCAGGTGGCTCGGCTGCCCGTCAGTGCGCCCGTTCGGTCCGGTCCCGGCGACGAACGCGGCCGCCGCCGCCCCCTCTCCATCCAGACCCGACGATCGCCATCTCAGCGAAAAAATTGGCGAGCGGGACGGATAGACCGCGCCCGCTCGCCGAACTGGGCCCGGTTGGGCGGAGAGGAGAAGTGGATCGAACCGATTGACGGCGCCCGAGGATCCCTGCTCCCTCAGGCCTGTCACGTCCCGACAACGGCTTCATCGATATGCGAATGAGTCGCGGTATCGGGAGTGCGAACGTGTTCCAACGTGGGCAATCGTTCGCGTGCGGCGGCATGCGCAGTGTGATAACCTTAAGAAGAATCTGAAAAAAGCGTTCGAATTTAAGGGAGTGGACGATGTCGGACGCGCGCACGGGACAGGCGCAGAGCGGGCCGGGGCCGACGGCTGTTCGTGATCAGCTTGATCGGATCCTCGCCAGCGAGAGCTTTCCCAAGAGCGGGCGCCGACCACAGTTCCTTCGCTTCGTGGTCGAGGAGGCGTTGGCAGGGCGCGGAGATCGGCTGAAAGGCGTCGCCATCGCCATCGCCGTTTTCGGCCGCGACACGACGTTCGATCAACAGAGCGACCCCGTCGTCCGGCTCGAGGCCCGCCGCATGCGCCGCGACCTGGACGGCTACTACGCCGCTGAAGGCCGCAACGATCCGGTGCGGATCTCGATTCCCAAGGGCGGCTATGTCCCGAGCTTCCATTGGCTGAACGCCCCGCAGTCGCCGACGGCGCCGGCGGCCGATCCCGTCGCGCCGGAGGTGGGGCAGGCCGCGGCCGAGCGCCGCCCGGCGCCGCCGCGCCGCTGGCCTTGGCTCGCCGTCGGCGCCGGCGTTCTCGCCGTGGCAATTGTCGCGGCCCAGCACCTGCCGGGCCTGCTGCCCGATCAGCGCGTGCGCTCCACGACGCCGGACGACCCGGCGCTGGCCATGCCGCACGGCCCGTCGATCGCCATCCTCCCCTTCCTCAACCTGAGTGGCGAGCCGGACAGGCGGTACTTCTCAGACGGTGTTACCGAGCAACTGGCGACCGAACTGGGGCGGTTCCGCCATCTCCGCGTGCTGTGGCTCGGAACCATGGAGCGCGACGAGGATGCCCTTTCCGACCCACGGCGACTCCGCAGCGCACTCGGCGCTCACTTCGTGCTGGAAGGCAGCGTTCGCGCGGCGGGCGACACCGTCCGCATCACGGCGCGGCTGATCGATACGCGGGACACGCGGCAAATCTGGGTCCAGAGCTTCGAAGCGCCGCTCGATCCCGGTCGCATCTACAGTGTTCAGGACACCATCGCCCAGGAGGTGGCGGGCCGGGTGGCCGGCAAGTACGGCATCCTCGCCCATGGGGCGATGGCGCAGACCAAACGCCACCCACCGGAGAGCCTCGACGTCTACGACTGCGTTCTCCAGTATTACGACTATCAGATCACGATCAATCCGCAACGGCACGCCGAGGTCAAGGCGTGCCTGGAGCGGGCCGTGGAACTCGAACCCGAGTTTGCCGAGGCATGGGCCGTCCTCGCCAACGTCTACATGCAGGAGAAGCGTTTCGGCATGGGACGGCTGGACGCCGCCGACGCACAGGTGGTTCAGGCGCGGGCGTTCGCCGAACGGGCGATTGCCCTCGATCCCGCGGAGCCCACCGGGCACCTGGTTTTGTCAAACCTGCTGTTCACGGAAGGCGATATCGCCGGGTTCAAGGAGGCCGGTGAAACAGCCATCCGCCTCAACCCCAACGATGCGGATCTGCTTGCCCACTACGGCACCCGCCTCGCCGTGATGGGGGAATGGGAGCGCGGCCTCAGCCTGATTGGCAAGGCGACGACGATCAATCCCCTGCACCCGCAGTGGTACGGCTTCGCCGAGGCCGCCTATCGTTACGACCGACGGGAGTACGCGCTGGCTGCAGCGCAGCTCACCAAGATCGACATGCCGCGCTTCCTGTGGAGCCACCTGCTGCGGGCGGCGACGTGGGCGCAGCTCGGACAAGCCGAGGAGGCGGCGGCAGCGAGCCGCGCGCTCCTGGCTCTGCAGCCAGACTTTGAGAACCGGGCAATCGACCTGATGCGGCACTGGCAGTTTCCCGAGCCCCTGCTGCACCACTTGGTTGACGGCCTGCGCAAGGCTGGCCTCGCGGTGGCGTTGCCACAGTCCAAT
>CAZBWP010000036.1:0-8427 GCA_964495295.1 uncultured Rhodospirillaceae bacterium
TGGCGTTGAAGATCCGGGCGATCCGGCTGCGGCAGGCGCGGGGCTGAGGCGCATGGCGGAGCTGACCGTCTTTCTCGCCATGGGCGGCTATGCCGCCTACGTCTGGCCGGCGTTCGCGCTGACCCTGTTGGTGCTGGGCGGCCTGGCGGTGGCGAGCGTCCGCACGTTGCGCTCGCGCGAGCGGCAGCTGCGGGCGCTGGAGGCCGGCCAAGGGAGTCGTCGGGCGCGCGTGCGGGCAGCGGCGGCGGAAGCGGCGCCATGAAGCGCAAGCACAAGCGGCTCAGCTTCGTCGTCCTCGGCCTCGGCATCCTCGGCATGGCCGCCGCGCTGATCCTCTCGGCGCTGGACGAGTCCGTCACCTTCTTCCGCAGCCCCACCGACCTGGCGACCGATCCGAACCTGGGCGAGTTGCGCATCCGCCTGGGCGGCCTGGTGGAGGACGGCAGCGTCGAGCGCGCCGGCACCGAGGTGCGGTTCCGCGTCACCGACATCGAGAACACGGTGCCGGTGGTCTACGCCGGCATCCTGCCCGACCTGTTCCGCGAGGGGCAGGGCGTGGTCGCCGAGGGGCGGCTCAGGGACGGCGTGTTCGTCGCCGAGACGGTGCTGGCCAAGCACGACGAGACCTACATGCCGCCGGAGGTGGCCGACGCCCTGAAGCGCTCCGGCCACTGGCAGCACATGCAGGAGTCGCTGGCCGCGCCGGACGCCGCGCCCGACGCCGTGCCGAGCCCAACGTCGGGGGGCTACGGCCAGTGATCGTCGAACTCGGCCATTTCGCGCTGGCGCTGGCTTTGGCCGTCGCCCTGGTCCAGGGCACGCTGCCGCTGATCGGCGCGGCGCGCGGCCATGCGCCCTGGATGGCGGTCGCCCGCACCGCGGCGGTCGGCCAGTTCCTGCTGGTGGCCGCGTCCTTCGCGGCGCTGGTTTATGCCTTCGTCGTCTCCGACTTCTCGGTGCTCAACGTCGTCCAGAACTCGCACTCCGAGAAGCCGATGCTCTACAAGATCTCCGGCGCCTGGGGCAACCACGAGGGCTCGATGCTGCTCTGGGTGCTGATCCTCAGCCTCTTCGGCGCCGCCGCCGCGGTGTTCGGCAACCTGCCGCCGGCGCTGCGGGCGCGCGCGCTGGCCGTGCAGGCGTGGATCGCCATCGGCTTCTATCTGTTCATCCTGTTCACCTCGAACCCGTTCGAGCGCGTGCTGCCGCCGCCGCTGGACGGCCAGGGCCTCAACCCGCTGTTGCAGGATCCGGGCCTCGCCTTCCATCCGCCGTTTCTCTATCTGGGCTACGTCGGCTTCTCCATGGCCTTCTCGTTCGCCATCGCCGCCTTGATCGAGGGGCGGGTGGATGCCGCCTGGGCGCGCTGGGTGCGCCCCTGGACGCTGGCCGCCTGGGTGTTCCTCACCATCGGCATCACGCTGGGCTCGTGGTGGGCCTATTACGAGCTGGGCTGGGGCGGCTGGTGGTTCTGGGATCCGGTGGAAAACGCCTCGTTCCTGCCGTGGCTGGCCGGCACCGCGCTGCTGCATTCGGCCCTCGTGGTGGAGAAGCGCGACACCCTCAAGGGCTGGACCATCCTGCTCGCCATCATCACCTTCAGCCTGAGCCTGCTCGGCACCTTCCTGGTGCGCTCGGGCGTGCTCACCTCGGTGCACGCGTTTGCCGTCGATCCGTCGCGCGGCGTCTTCATCCTGGCCTTGCTGGTGCTGATCACCGGCGGCTCGCTCGCCCTGTTCGCCTGGCGCGGGCCGAGCCTGCAGGGCGGCGGCGTGTTCCAGCCGGTCTCCCGCGAGGGCGCGCTGCTGGTCAACAACCTGCTGCTCAGCGCCGCCGCCGGCGCGGTGCTGCTGGGCACCCTCTACCCGCTGTTCTACGAGGCGGCGACCGACGCCAAACTGTCGGTCGGGCCGCCGTTCTTCAACGCCGTGTTCGTGCCGATGATGGTGCCGCTGGTGATCGCCATGGCCATCGGCCCGCTGCTGCCGTGGAAGCGCGGCGATCTCCTGGCGGCGGTCTCCCGGCTCTGGCTCGCCGGCCTCGCCGCGCTCTTGGCCGCGCTGTGGGCGTGGGCGCAAAGTCCCGTGGAGTTCGCCGGCATGCTCGGCCTGGCCATGGCGGCCTGGCTGTTCGTCGGCACGCTCTCAGAACTCGCCGAGCGCATCCGGCTGTTCCGGGCGCCGCCGGGCGAGAGCCTGCGCCGGCTGTTCGGCCTGCCGCGCGCCAGCATCGGCATGACCCTGGCGCACGCCGGCCTCGCCATCACCATCGCCGGCATGACCGGCGACGCCGTCTGGAAGCGGGAGAGCATCCAGGTGATGGCGCCGGGCGAGACCGTCACCGTCGCCGGCTACGACTACACCTTCCTCGGTGTTCGCGGCGTGCCGGGGCCCAACTATCAGGCGCTCAGCGGGCGCTTCGAGGTGACGCGCGACGGCCGGCCGGTCGCCGTGCTCGATGCCGAGCGGCGGCACTATCCCGTGGAGGGGCGGGAGACGACGGAGGCCGCCATCCATCCCACCTTCTGGGGCGATCTCTATGCCGTCATCGGCGAGGCCCAGGGCGATGCCGGCGCCTACGTGACGCGCCTCTACTTCAACCCGCTGGTCGCCTGGATGTGGGGCGGCGTCACCGTCATGGTGGTGGGTGGCCTGTTCAGCCTCAGCGACCGCCGGCTGCGCGTCGGCGCGCCGTCCCGCCGCCGCGCCCCGGCCCCGGCGGCCGCCGTCCCCGCCGAATAGCCGGCGCTTCCGGATAACGTCCTGCCGGCGGTGCCTGGGGCGCTTGACCGGTGCCGCCGGCGCGGTATCTGGGCACATGGTGGCCGGTCCCGCCGGTCCCGCCGTGACCGCGCCTGGGTCGCGGAATCGCCGTCTTTGGGCGACAAAATCCTACTTTTTCCGACAAAAGGCGACATTTTCACGCGCGAAATCGGAAAAACCGAGGATTTCCGGGCGTTTCAGGCCGAAAAGCGCGTTCGGAGCCGGCTTTTCTTGGCATACATCCGATCCGTAGCCGCCTTTCGCGGTAAAGCACGGCCTTAAATGCGCCAGAGGGTGACGCCGGCGGGCTTGCTCGCCCGGTCGAGGATGCTGCGCACGTCGACCACCAGGCCGGCGCCGCCCTTCAGGCAGCCGGTGATGCCGGGCCAGCCGCCCTTGCGGTACTCGTCGTGCGGCACCGCCAGGATGACGGCGTCGGCGGGGCGGAGCGCGTCGGCCGGCACCAGGTCGATGCCGAACTCGTGGGCGACGTCCCTGGGATCGGCCATGGGGTCGTGCACCTGCACCGGGATGCCGAAGGCGGCGAACTCGGCGACCATGTCGACGACGCGGGTGTTGCGCACGTCGGGCACGTTCTCCTTGAAGGTGATGCCGAGGATGGTCACCCGGGGGGTGCCGCCGAGGCCGGCGGCGAGCAGGCGCTTCACCGTGCCGGCGACGATCCAGCGGCCCAGGTCGTCGTTGATCCTGCGGCCGGCGAGGATCACCTCCGGGTGGTAGCCGGCGCGCTGCGCCCGGAACGTCAGGTAGTAGGGGTCGACGCCGATGCAGTGGCCGCCGACCAGGCCCGGCGAGAACTTGAGGAAGTTCCACTTGGTGCCGGCGGCGGCGAGCACGTCTGAGGTATCCAGGCCGAGCCGCTCGAAGATCACCGCGAGCTCGTTCATCAGCGCGATGTTCAGGTCGCGCTGGGTGTTCTCGATCACCTTGGCCGCCTCGGCGGTGCGGATGGTCGCCGCCCGGTGGACGCCGGCGCGGACGACGCTGCCGTAGACCTCGGCGACCACCTCCAGCGCCGCCGGCGTGTCCGCCGACACCACCTTGGTGATGGTCTCGAAGCGGTGCTCGGTGTCGCCGGGATTGATGCGCTCGGGCGAATAGCCGATGGAGAAGTCGACGCCCGCCTTCAGCCCCGACCGTTCCTCCAGGATCGGCAGGCAGTCCTCTTCGGTGGCGCCCGGGTAGACCGTCGATTCGAAGACGACGATGTCGCCCCGCTTCAGCTGTTCGCCGACGGTGCGCGTCGCCGCCAGCAGCGGCCCCAGATCCGGGCGCTTGGTCTCGGTGATCGGCGTCGGCACGGCGACGATGTGGAAGTCGGCGCGGCGCAGGTCGGCCGGATCGCAGGTCAACAGCAGGTCGGCGGCCTTCAGGTCGGCGCTCGCCACCTCGTTGGTGCGGTCGATGCCGCGGCGGAGTTCGTCGACGCGCACCGGGTCGATGTCGAAGGCGACCACCGGCTCGCCCGGCCGGTTGCCCGCGCGGCCAAAGGTGACGGCGACGGGCAGGCCGACATAGCCGAGACCGACGACGGAGATCCTGCGTTGATGGGCCATGCGCTTGCCTCCGTCGGGGTCCGGGCGTCGAGCGGGTGGGAGATGGCGAGTCGGGCTTGCCCCGAGTGGGGCGCTGGCCCCTCTCGCACCTGCGTTTCCCTCTGTCAAGTACCGCCGGAAGGTGAAGGATTGGTGACCGGCGCTTCGCGGCTGCCGCGGCGGGCCAGGGCGATGCCGGCGAGGATGGCCAGCGCCCCGGTGCCCTGCACCCAGCCCAGCGCCTCGCCCAGCAACACCCAGGCGAGGCCCGCCGCCACCGCCGGCTGCAGCAAGAGGCTCACCGACGAGAACGCCGCCGGCAGGTGCGCCAGGGCGAAGGCGATCAGGCTCTGGCCGCCGCAGTGCGACACCAGGGCCAGGCCAAGCAGGACCAGCCATCCCGCGGCCGTCTCGGGGATCAGCGCCTCGCCGGAAAGCAGTGCGATGGGCAGCAGCGCGGCGCAGGTGACCAGGCCGCTGCCGGCCATGATGGTCGCGGTGCTGAGCCTGGCCCGCAGCCGGCCGACGGAGACGATGTAGCCGGCATAGAAGACCGCGGTGATCAGCCCGAGCGCGTCACCCAGCGCGTTCTCGGCGCTGAGGTGGATGCTGCGGCCCATCAGCACGCAGGCGCCGGCGAGGGCGACGGCCATGCCGACCAGGAAGGTCCGCGAGAACCGCTCGCCGTAAAACAGGAAGCCGGCGAGGGCGACGAACACCGGCGCGAAGTTGGCGAGCAGCGTTGCGTTGGCGACGCTGGTGTAGCGGATCGACCAGTGCCAGAAGGCCAGGTCGCCAGCGAAGAACAGGCCACAGATGCCGAGGCCGATGAGGTCCGCGCGGCCGAGCGGGGCGCGGATTCGGGCGCCGGGCTGGGGGTCGGGCTGGGGGTCGGGCCGTCCGCCCGTGCGCCGTCCGCCGCCCTCCACCGCCAGCCACAGCCAGAGCACCGGCAGCGCCAGGAACAGCCGGTGGAACGCGGTGGCCGTCGGCTCCAGGGGGCTCAGGCGGACGAAGATCGGCGCGAACGCGATCGCCACCGCGCCCGAGAGCAGGGCGATCAGTGGCAGCCGCCCGGCCGGCGCCGGGCGGCGGGGAAGGGCGGGGCGCGCGGCAAGGCTTCGCAACCGGATCATCGGCGGCTAATATCGCCGATCACGCGGCGTCGCCACCCGGATTTCCCGGGCTCCCTTGGGTGGCGCCGTCGGAAGGACACGATGACCCGTATCGTCTGCGAGACCGACCCGCCGCTCGGCGCCAGCGTCTCGTCGCCGCTGATCGGCGCCGGCGAGCCGCCGCCGTTCGAGATCGTCAACGCCGAGGGGCGGGCGCCGCTGCTGCTGGTCTGCGATCACGCCAGCAACCGGATCCCGGCGGCGCTGGGCCGGCTCGGCCTGGACGATGCCGTGCTCCGCCGGCACATCGCCTATGACATCGGTGCCGCGGACCTCACCCGGCTGCTCAGCCGCCGCCTCGATGCGCCGGCGGTGCTCGCCGGCTATTCGCGGCTGATCATCGACTGCAACCGCCAGCCGGGCGATCCGCAGTCGATCCTGGAGGCGAGCGACGGGGTGCGCATCGCCGGCAACATCGGTCTCAGCGAGGCCGAGCAGGCGGCCCGCGCCGAGACCTTCCACTGGCCCTATCACCACGCCATCGACAGCGTCTTCGCCCACCTGCGGCGCCAGGGACCGGAGCCGGTGCTGTTCTCGGTCCACACCTTCACGCCGACCTTTGGCGGGCAGGATCGCTTCTGGGATCTGGGCGTGCTGTGGAACCGGGATCCGCGCGTCGCCGTGCCGCTGATCGACCTGCTGCGCCGGGCCGACCGTCTCCACGTCGGCGACAACGAGCCCTATTCCGGCAAGGAGATCGCCTACACCATCAACCTGCACGCCGGCGCCGCCGGGCTGCCCAACGCCGCCATCGAGGTGCGGCAGGACCATTGCGAAACCATGGTCGAGCTGGAGCGCTGGGCGGACCTGCTCGGCGCGGCCCTGGAGGCCATCCTGGCCATGGGCACCATCCATCGCGTCGAGCACTTCTGATGGCGGGCTTTCGCGAACCGGCCCTGACCATCGGCGTCGAGGAAGAATACCTGATCGTCGATCTCGACACCCGCGACCTGGTCGTCGAAATGCCGCCCGCCGTGCTCGCCGAGTGCGAGGCGCGGATCCGCGATCTGGTGCGCCCGGAGTTCCTCACCTCGCAGATCGAGATCGGCACGCGGGTCTGCCGCTCGGTGCGCGAGGTCCGCGAGGATCTCGCCTGGCTGCGCAGCACCGTCGCCGACGTCGCCCGGCGGCACGGCCTCGCCCCCATCGCCGCGTCCACCCATCCGTTCTCCGAATGGCAGATGCAGAAGCACACGGACAAGGAGCGCTATCACGTGCTCGCCCGCGACATGCAGGCGGTGGCGCGGCGGCTCCTGATCTGCGGCATGCACGTCCACGTGGGCATCGACGACGACGAACTGCGCATCGACATCATGAACCAGGTGTCGTACTTCCTGCCGCACCTGCTCGCGCTCAGCACCTCGTCGCCGTTCTGGCGCGGCCAGAACAGCGGGCTCAAGTCCTACCGGTTGAGCGTGTTCGATGCGCTGCCCCGGACCGGCTTGCCGGCACGGTTCGATTCGTATGGCGAATACCGCCGCCACGTGGACATGCTGGTGGGCGCCGGCCTGTTCGAGGACGCCAGCATGCTCTGGTGGGACGTGCGTCCGAGCATCCGCTTTCCGACGCTGGAAATGCGCATCACCGATGTCTGCACCCGACTCGACGACGCCATCGCCATCACCGCCCTGTTCCTCTGCATCGTCCGCATGCTGTTCCGGCTGCGCCGGGTGAATCAGCGGTGGCGGACCTATAACCGGATGCTGATCGAGGAAAACCGCTGGCGCGCCAAGCGCTACGGCATCGACGGCGGGCTCATCGACTTCGGCCGCGGCGAGCTGGTCGGTTTGGCAGAGCTGATGGACGAACTCGCCGACCTGGTGGCACCCGACGCGGAAGCCCTCAACTGCACCGACGAGATCGGGCATTGCCGGGAGATCATTCGGCGCGGCACCAGCGCGCACCGGCAGCTCGCCGTGTTCGAGGACTCCCTGGCGCTGGGGCGGAACCACCACGACGCGTTGTGCGACGTTGTTGACATGCTGGTCGCCGAGACCACCATGGGGCTGTAAACGTCAGGACTCACCAAGCAGGTAACGGGAGGCACACCATGCAAACCATGAAGGTCGCAGACATCCTTTCGGTGAAGGGCGCCGATGTCGTCACCATTCGCGAGGACGAGCCGATCGCGGCCGCGATTGCGCTGTTGGCGCGCAACCGGATCGGCGCCGTGCTGGTCGTCGATCAGGACAATACCGTCAAGGGCATCTTCTCCGAGCGCGATGTCGTCCATGCCCTGCACCAGCATCGCGCCGATCTGCTCGACAAGCGGGTCGCCGACCTGATGACCCGCGAGGTGGTGACGTGTTTGCCGGGCGACAACATCGCAGCGATCATGGCGATGATGACCAGCGGGCGGTTTCGCCACATTCCGGTGCTGGAAGACGGCAAGCTGGCCGGCATCATCAGCATCGGCGACGTGGTCAAGAGCCGCATCGCCGAAGCCGAGTCCGAGGTCGACGCGCTCCGGCGCTACATTTCCCTCTGACGCTGCCGGTCGCCGGGCGCCGGTGGCGACACGCCGGCGAGGTCGGCAATGAGCTGGCGGCAGATCGCCGAGACCGCCTCGTCGAAGGCGGCGATGGACGCCGTCATGCTGTCGTCGCGCGCCGGCCGTTCGTCCGCGTAGGTCGTCCAGAGCAGCAGGTCCCGGCTCCGGGTGTCGCGGAGCCCGAGCTGCATCTCGACGGCGACGCGCGGCGGTGCCGCCTCGATCCGCTCGAACCGCACGAGGCGGCCGAGCACCGCAAACTCGGCGTCGACCCGCGCCTGCTCGGTGACGACGCGCCGGGCCATGCCGGCGCGGTCGAGGCAGCCGACCAGCGCGTCGCGGACCAGCAGCGCCGGCGCCTTCTCCCAGAAATCGTAGCGATGCTCCAGCAACGCCGCCGATGGCGCGCTGGTGGTGTAGACGATCGGCCGGCCGGTGAGCAG
>CAZBWP010000036.1:8527-14470 GCA_964495295.1 uncultured Rhodospirillaceae bacterium
GCAACGCCGCCGATGGCGCGCTGGTGGTGTAGACGATCGGCCGGCCGGTGAGCAGGCCTTCCGCGTCCGGCCGCTCGACCACCAGCGTTCCCGGCAGGCGGGGGGCGGCGGCGGCCGCCTCGGGGGTGGTGACGGCGAGCCGGTAGAACTGGTCGGGGGGCGCTTCCGGCTGGCTGCACGCCGCGAGGCCGGCGACAAGCAGGGCGACGACCAGGGCGCCCACCAGGGCGAGGGGCATCATCGGCTCCCGCCCGGCGTCGTGCCGCCGAGCAGCATGCCGGGGTTCTGGCGGATCTGCCGGCTGAATTCGTGCATGTTGCGCGACGCGCCCTCGAGATTGCGGCTGATGGTGTCGATGTCACGGGCGAGGGCGCCCGTCAGGTAGCGGACGTTGGCCAGCGACTGGTTGACGTCGGGCTTCACGTCGGCGATCAGCGCCCGCGCCTCGTCGACCAGCGTGTTGGCGTTGCCGGTGAGCCGGTCGAGATCGGCGGCGGCGGCATTGAGCCGGACCAGGAGCTGTTCCACCTCCGCGCGGTTGCCCTCGCTGGTGAAGCTGCGGGCGTCGTCGACCAGGGCATCCAGGTTGACCATCAGGGCATCGGCCTTCTGCAGGATCGGCGGCACATCGCGGGCGATCGCCTGCACCAGGGCGCGGCCGTCGTCGATGGTGGGGTTGATGCGCTGGACGATGGTCGCTTCCGTGGTGACGATCAGCGATTGGATGGCGTCGGCAACGGTGCCGGCGCGGCTGCCGAGGCTGCGGATGGCGGCGTCGAGGCTTTCCCGTTCGTGTCCGGGAATGTAGCTCTCCGGCGGTAGCCGGTCGACGAGCACCGGCGCGCCGGGCGCGCTTTCGCGGATGCCGACGATGACCGCCGAGAGGAATCCGGGCGCGGCCAGCTCGGCCGTGGCGGACCTGGCGATGCCCCACCCCTTCTGCACCTCCAGGTCCAGGCGAAACCGGGTCATCACGGTCGTGTCGTCCGGGACGGGATCGGCGGCGGCCTCGTCGGGCGTCAACGGGCGGATGCGCGCCACGCGGCCGATGGGAAATCCCTCATAGAACACCTTGGTTCCCTCGGTGACGCCGGTGACGTTGGTGAACACCGTGAAGTAGCGGTCGGTTTCGGCCGTCCAGCCGGACAGCCGGATCAGCGCGTACACCAAGGCGATCAGCATGACCACCACGAAGGCGCCGACGATCACGTATTGCGGTTTGCTGTCACCCATGCTCGCTCCGCGTTGGTCACATGACGGCGCCGCGCTCGGAATCGGCGGTCAGGCGGCGAAGCCGCTCGTCCGGATCGATGGTCTCGACCTGGGCACGCCGGTTGAGCAGGTTCTGGATCCGGTCGCTGGGATGGGCGCGCACCTCGGCGACGCTGCCGGTGAACAGGATCTCGCCGCCATCGAGCACGGTGATGCGATCGGCGATCTTGAAGGCGCTCTCCAGCTCGTGGGTGACCACGACAACGGTCATGTTCAGCACATCGCGCAGATCCAGGATCAGGTCGTCGATCGCCGAGGCGACCGCCGGATCGAGACCGGCCGACGGCTCATCGCAGAACAGGATCTTCGGGTCCATGACGATGGCCCGGGCGAGCGCCGCCCGCTTGATCATGCCGCCCGACAGCTCCGCCGGCATCAGGCCGTCGCAGCCGGCGAGGCCGACCACCTCCATCTTCAGGCGCGCCATGATGCGCATGGTGCTGCGCGGCAGGTGGGTGTGCTCGATCAGCGGCAGCATGATGTTGTCGAGCACCGACATGGAGCTGAACAGCGCGCCGCTCTGGAAGGCGACGCCGGTCCGGGTGCGCAGGTTCGCCATCTCCCGCGCCGAGGCCCGGCCGAGAGCGACGCCGAGCACCTCGACACTGCCGGAGGTCCTGGTCTCGAGGGCGAGCATGTGGCGCAGCAGCGTGCTCTTGCCGGAGCCGCTGCCGCCCATGATCACCATGATCTCGCCCTCTTGGACGTCGAGGGAGACGCCCTTGAGGATCAGCCGCGGTCCGTAGTGGGTGACCAGGTCGCGGACGCGGACGACGGGTGGCCTGCCCGGCGGCCCGGCTGGCGGCCCGGCCAGTGGCCTGCTTGGCGAAAAGGGGGCGGGGGGTGCTTCGGCGGTGCGGGGATCGGTCATCTCAGCGGGTCACCACCAGGGCGAACAGCATGTCGGTGACGATGATCGCGGAGATCGACTGCACCACCGCGCGGGTCGTGTATTTGCCGATGCCTTCGGCGCCGCCGGTGACCAGGGCGCCGTTGACGACGCCGATCACCGCGATCAGCACCGCGAAGATCACGCTCTTGCCGATGCCGTGCATGACATCGTCGATGGAGAGAATGGCGAAGATTTCGTCGATGTAGGCGGCCATGCTGATGCCGATCTCGGCGCTGACATAGAGGCCCGCGGCCAGGATCGCCATGACGTCGCTGAGGATGGTGAGCGACGGCACCATGATCAGCGAGGCGAACAGCGCCGGGGCCACGAGAAAGCGGATGGGGTTGATGCCCATGACCCTGAGCGCGTCGATCTCCTGGTTGATCTTCATGGTGCCGAGGCGCGCCGCCAGCGCCGAGCCGGAGCGGCCGGCGACCAGGATTCCTGTAATCAAGGGCGCGAACTCGCGGGTGACCGAAAAGGCGATGCCGATGGTGACCCGCGACTCGGCGCCGAACGTGCGCAGCGTGTGGATGCCCTGAATGCCCAGCATGACGCCGATGGTCGCTGCCATCACGGCGACGATCGGCACCGCCCGGATGCCGATCTCCATCATCTGCAGGAACACCGCCGACGGGCGCACCGGCTGGCCGCGCATCCGGCCGGTCACCAGCCAGTAGATGGACTCGCCGACCAGGGAGGCGCTCATGCCGATCTCGCTGAGCGCACTGACGCACCGGCGACCGAGGCGGTCGATCTGCCGGAGCGGCGGGGACTCGATGAGGCCGGGTGGCATCGGGCGGCGCGTCAGGCGGAATCGTTCAAGGCGTCTTCAAGCGTCGGAAAGATCCGGAACACCTTGTCGAGACGCGCCAGCTTGAGCACCCGGAGCGCCGCATCGCTGACCGCCGCGAGGACGAACGGGCTGCCGTTCTGCCGCGCCCGTTGCAGCGCCTCGACCAGCGAGGCGATGCCCGAACTGTCGATGTAGCCGACCCGCGACAGGTCGACGAACACCGGCTTGCCGCGGCCGACGGCAGCGAGGAGCGCCGTGCGGGCGTCCGGCGACGATTGCAGATCGACGTCGCCATCCAGGGCCACGACGATCCCGGCCGGCCGTTCCTCAACGCTATGCCTCATTGCGGGCCTCACACCGGATCCTCTTCGTCAGTTTCAACAGGTTGCCGCCGTCCGGGGGCGTCGGCATGAACTCGATGCGGTCGAGCAGTTCGCGCATCAGATGGGTGCCGAGACCGCCGGGGCGGATGTCCTCCAGGTCGCGGGGCCGCACGGCCGAAACGTCGATCGGATCCGCGTAATCGCGGATCAACACCACGAAATTATCGCCTTCACGGCGGGTGGAAACCGTTATACGCCCGTTTCGGTTGTTTTTGTAAGCATGCCGGATGACATTCTGACAGGCCTCGTCGACGGCGAGGACCAGATCTCCAGCGAAGCCCGCGTCGCAGCCGCAGAGCCCGGCGGCCAGCGACACCATCTGGCGCACGAGGCGCAGCCGGTCGGGCCGCGAGGGGATGGTGACGTCGATCAGGTCCTCGTCACCCGCCTCCGGCGGCGACGCATCGCCGGCCGCGGCGGCGGGCCGGCGGCGGCGCGCGCAGGGCAGCGAATCGTCGATCACCAGCAACGTCACGTCGTCGCGAAACGGCCGCCCGGACTGCTTGAACAGGGCGACCACCTCCTCCAGGCGCTGCGCCGGCGGCTCGTCCTGCACCGCGGCCAGCACCCGTTGCAGGCCGTCGACCTCCAGGATCCGGCCGTCCTGCACGTAGCCTTCGGTGACTCCGTCGGTGAACACGTAGAGCGAGCCGCCATCCAGGTCGAGGGTGGTTTCCGGGAAGGCATCGTGCGTCTCGGGCGAGGGCAGGATGCCGAGCGGGATCGCCTCGGCCGGGATCGCCGTGAAGTCGCTGCCGCCCCGGTGCAGCAGCGGCGGCTCGTGCCCGGCGTTGACGATGCGCGCGCGGCCGGTCGCCGGGTCGTAGATGCCGGCGACCATGGTGACGAACATCCCGCGCGTGGCGGTCTCGCAGATCTCGGTGTTGATGCGCGCCAGCAGGGCGCCTGGACCGGCCCGTGACTTGCCGAGACAGCGATAGAGGCTCGAGGTCTTCGCCATCAGCAATGCCGCGTTCATGCCCTTGCCCGAAACGTCGCCCAGGTTGAAGCAGATGCGGCCGTCATCCAAAGCAAAAAAGTCATAGAAGTCGCCCGAGACCGAGAACGCCGGCAGATTGATGCCGTGAACCGGATAGTCGTCGGACGGCGACTCCGGCAGCAGACTGCGCTGGATCTCGGCGGCGAGTTCGAGTTCGTGGCGAACCCGCTCCTGCTCGACCAGCGCTTCCGCCATGTGGGCGTTGAGGATGGCGAGCGCCGCCGACGACGCCATCGCTTCCAGGATGTGAAGGTCTTCGAGATCGAAGCGGGGATCGGCGCCGCGCTTGTTGACCAGCTCGATGGCGCCGATGCATTCGTCGCGCACGCTCATCGGCGCACAGATGATCGAGCGCGTGACGAAGCCGGTAACTTCGTCGACCCCGCCGAAGAAGCTGGGGTCGGCGCGGACGTCGCGCACCAGTTCGCCCCGGTTGTTCTGGACGCTGCGGCCGACGATGCCCTGATCGCTCGCCAGCGTCAGGCCCTCGATGTCGTTGGCGCCGATCGAGCAGGTGCAGCTCAGCCGCTCGCCGCTGTCGTCGAGCAGGAACAGCGCGCCGCCCGCCGCATCCAGGTAGTTGCTGATCCGCATCAGGCCCTTGCGCAACGTGTCGTCGATGTCGCGGGAGTCGGCGAAGTCCCGGCTCATGGCGGCAAGCAGTTCGACGGGCTTGGCGATCGCCTCGGCGGCAGGGAGGCGAGCCTCGGTTGATGCATCCGACATGCCGCCACTATGCCTCGTTTTCCACCCCCGGCAAAGATCGCGGACCCCTGACCGGGGGCGCGGGCAGGCAGATGGCCCGCCAGGACTTGTCAATGGCGCTGGGCGTGACAATTTTACCTCATAGGGAAAAACCCGTGGGATCGCCATAATCATGGGGGGAAAACCGCTAGCGGAAACAGCCATGCAGAGCGAGCTTGAGTTGCGCACGCTGACCGAGTTTGCGGCCATGGAGACAGGAGCCGATGCGCCTGCCGCCGCAACCTGGCACAAGGCGCCGGCGCTGATCCTGGCCGCCGACGCGAGCGCCGAGGACGCGCTCGTCGCGGCATTCCGGAACGGTCTCGAGCACCTCGACCAGAACCGGCATTGCGTGCTGGAGCGGGCGCACGAGGAGGGCGTGCACCAGATGCGTGTCGCCGCGCGCCGGCTCCGCTCGCGCCTTGCCCTCTACGAGGACCTGATCCCTGAGGACGACCGGGCGCCCCTGCAGGCGGCACTGAAATGGCTGATCGGGCGGCTCGGCCCGGCGCGCGACTGGGACGTCTTCCTGCTCGAGGTGGCGCCGCGGGCGACCGAGCGGTTTCCCGACGATCCGGATCTCGCCGGCCTGATCGCGGCGGCCGAGGCGCTGCGCGATCGCGGCTACAAGCGCGCGGCCAAGGCGCTCGCGTCCGATCGCTACCGGGCGGTGACGGCGGCGCTCGCCACGTCGGCGGAAGAGCGGCCGTGGCGGGCCGAGGCCCTGAGTGACGCGCAGCGGGCCGGGCTGGACGAGCCGGCGCGGGCGTTCGCCGATCGCCTTGCGCGGCAGCGCCACGCTGCGCTCCTGGCCATGGGCGCCGATTTCGCGACGATGGCGCCGACGGAACGGCAT
>CAZBWP010000037.1:0-14186 GCA_964495295.1 uncultured Rhodospirillaceae bacterium
TCGGCGAAGTGGAAGAATACTTCGTGCTCGGGCTGGAGCCCGGCGACACCTTCGTTTTCGCCGGGGACATTCTCCGCTTCGAAGGTGTCCGGGAGACGACGGTGATCGTCACCCGCGGCCAGGGTGCCGAGCCGAAGGTGCCAGCCTATGCCGGCGGTCGGTTGCCGCTGACCACGCACTTGGCCGACCGGGTGCGCGCCATGCTCGCAGACCGGGCGCAGTGGCGGGCGTTTCCGGCGGCGGTGCGCGAGTGGCTGGAGTTGCAGGATGTCCGGTCGGTGCTGCCGTCGGCCGCCGGCATGCTCGTCGAGATCTTCCCGCGTGCCGGCAAGCAGTTCCTCGTCGCCTACTGCTTCGAAGGCCGCAACGCGCACCAGACGCTCGGCATGCTGCTGACCCGGCGGATGGAGCGGGCGGGGCTGGCTCCGCTCGGCTTCGTCGCCACCGACTATGTGCTGGCGGTTTGGAGCCTCCGGGCCGTCGGCGACGTGGACGCGCTGTTCGCGGAGGACATGCTCGGCGATGATCTGGAGGAGTGGGTGGACGAATCCAGCATGCTGAGGCGTACCTTCCGCAATGTCGCCGTCATCGCCGGGCTGATCGAGCGCCGCCATCCCGGGCACGAGAAGACCGGCCGCCAAGTCACCTTCAACTCGGACCTGATCTACAACGTGCTGCGCACCTACGAGCCCGGGCACGTGCTGTTGCGGGCGACGCGCGAGGACGCGGCCCGCAGCTGCATCGACCTCGGCCGCCTGGCGGCCATGCTGGCGCGCATCAAGGGGCGGATCACGACGCGCCGGCTCGACCGCGTCTCGCCATTGGCCGTGCCGGTGCTGCTGGAGATCGGCAAGGAGTCGGTCGCCGGCGACGCACTGGACGAGTTGCTCGATGCGGCGGCCCGCGCATTGATCGCCGAAGCGACGGGACTCCCCGAGACTTCAGAGACCGCGGCGTGAGCGGCGCGGCGTTCGTCTTCGCCGGCGTCGAGATGGAGGCCGGCCTGTCGGGCGCGCTGGTGCTGCCGGATGTCTCGACCCTTGTCGTCGCCGATCTGCACTTGGAGAAGGGCTCGAGCTTCGCCCGGCGCGGCACGCCGCTGCCCCCCTACGACAGCCGGGCGACGCTTTCAGCCCTGGCGCGCGCGCTCGACCGGCATCGGCCTCGCCGCATCGTCTGTCTGGGCGACAGTTTTCACGACACCCAAGGCCCCCGCCGGCTTGCCGTGCGCGAGCGCGCCGATCTCGCGGCGCTGATGGCGGCTCGCGAGTGGCTTTGGGTGAGCGGAAACCACGATCCAGTGCCGCCCGCCGGCCTTGGTGGCGATGTCGTGAGCGAGGTCATGCTCGCCGGGCTGACCTTCCGGCACGCGGCCCTGTCGGACGCGCAACGGGGCGAGGTCTCCGGGCATGTCCATCCGAAGGCCTCGGTGGCAACGGCAGCGCGGCGGATATCCGCCCGCTGTTTCGTCGGCGACGACCGCCGGCTCATCCTGCCGGCGTTCGGCGCCTTCACCGGCGGCCTCGACGTCTTCGATCCGGCGATCGCCGGGCTGCTCGCTCCCAACTTCACCGCCTGGGTACTCGGCCGCGCCAGGGTCCACGCGGTGGCGAGCGGCGCCCTGCAGCGGCCGGAGTAGATCCGCGGCGAGCGGCGGCGCGTAGGTGTGACCGAACTGCAACGGAGGGACATCATGACCGCACCCGTTCTCATTTTCGGCGCCACCGGCGGTATCGGGGCCGCCTTGGCGCGGCGGTTGGCGGCGGTCGGGACGCCGCTGGTCTTGAGCGCGCGCGATGCAGATCGGCTGGCGGCGCTGGCCGGCGAACTCGGCGCGGATCACCATGTCGCGGACGTCCGCGATGCCGCGGCGATCGATCGTGCGGTTGCGGCGGCCGCCGCGGGCGGTGCGCTCGCCGGCCTCGCCTACTGCGTCGGCTCGATCGTCCTGAAGCCGTTGCGGACGGCCGCGCCCCAGGACTTCATCGATGCGTTCGTGCTGAACACGCTGGGTGCGGCGCTGGCGGTGAAGGCGGCGGCGAAACCGTTGGCGGCGGTGCAGGGGTCCGTCGTGCTGTTTTCGACGGTCGCGGTCGCCCAGGGGTTCCAGAACCACACGGTCATTTCGGCGGCCAAGGGCGGCGTCGAGGGTTTGACCCGGGCGCTGGCGGCGGAACTGGCGCCGAACGTGCGGGTCAATGCCGTTGCCCCCAGTCTGACGAACACCCCGCTGGCGAAGGCGCTCACCAGCAACGAAGCGATCGCCAAGGGGATCGCGCAGATGCATGCGATCCCTCGGCTCGGCGAGGCCGAGGACATGGCCGCCGCCGCCGCCTTCCTGCTCGGTCCCGACAGCGCCTGGATCACCGGACAGGTCCTGCCGGTGGATGGCGGCCGATCGCGGGTCCGGACCAAGGGGTAGCCGGACCGGAGCTTGATCGACCGGCGGTCACCGGTCGCGCGGTGGAGGTTGCGTCAGCTCACCGGCTCAAAGGGTGGCGCGGAGTCCGGCGGACGCGGTCGAAACGGTTCGGGCTCGATTGGCGCCAGCGTTTCGGGCTCGCCGCTGCGTCGCAACGCCGCGAGTGCGGCGACGGCGAGCGCGCCAACCAGCAGGCCGCCGGCGAAGTGCACCGCGAAGTTCAATCCCTGTCGAAGGATCATCACCGCCTCCTGAGTTCGTTGGTCACCATCCGCTTCGCCGCCAGCGCCGCGACGACGCCGAAGGCCGCGCCTTTGACGAAGCCGCATGTCGCAACCATCCACGATAAGAGCATCACTGTCTCCTGTTCACCTGAGGCTGTGGCCAAGGCCGCCGATGCGATCCACCATCATCCGTGAACCTATCACGTACGTAAGGTCTCCCAAGCAGGACTTTCCAGACGTTTCGTCACGACGGGGCCACATGTCCGATCCGCTTGCCAATCGCACCGCTGATCCTGTCATGTGGCTGTCGCCGCCGGTCGCCGAGCGAACCCGCGCCCTGTCGGCGCGTCCGCCGCGCCCGGATGGCGAGAGCGTCATCTACTGGATGCAGGCAACGTGGCGCGGTCACGACAACCCGGCGCTGGATGCGGCGCTCCTGGTGGCAACCGCCCTCGGCCTGCCGGTGGTCGTCGTCATGGAAATCCTCTCGTCCGATCCCTATGCATCGGATCGCAAGCTGACATTCGCCCTGGAGGGAGCGCGGGATGCGGCGCGGGAGCTGAAGGCGCGCGGCGTGCCCGTGCTGCTGAACGTCGACCGGTCGGCGCACAACGGGTCGGCAATCGGCGTTCTGGCCCAGCGGGCGGCCGTCGTCGTCACCGACGACATGCCGGTGCGGCCGTGGCGCGATCGCACCCGGCGCCTCGCCGACGAAGCCGGCTGCGCGGTTTGGGCAGTGGATGGGGCCTGCGTCGTCCCCATGCGCTTGATCGACCGGGCGCACGATCGCGCCTTCCAGTTCCGCTCGAATACCCAGGCGTTGCGGCAGGCGCGGGTCGGCGTCGCCTGGTCCGACGCGCCAGCGCCGGCGGCCGGGCGTCCGCCCGCGCTCCTGCCGTTCGATCCGTTCGATCCGGAAACCATGGACATCCCTGCGCTGATCGCCGCGTGCGACATCGATCATGCGATCGCGCCTGTGCCGCACACGCCCGGCGGTTCGGTCGCCGGCTATGCCCGGTGGCGGGAGTTCCGTGACCTGCGGCTGGCCGCATACGCGCGCCGACGCAACGACGCGCTCGATGGCGAGGGCGTCAGCCGCCTGTCGGCCTACCTCCACATGGGGCACATATCGCCGTTCCGCATTGCCCGCGAAGCCTGGGAGCGGGGAGGGGCCGGCGTCGAAAAGTTCCTCGACGAGTTGCTGGTGTGGCGCGAGATGAGCTGGTCGTGGTGCTTCTACCGTGCCGATCACGATACCATCGACGCATTGCCGGGCTGGGCGCGGCAGACGCTCGATTGCCACCGCACCGACCGGCGCCCGGCGCTGCATTCCTTGGAGACCCTGGCGCGGGCCCGAACGGGCGACGTGCTGTGGGACGCCGCCCAACGATCCCTCGTCAGCCACGGCGAACTGCACAACAACGTGCGCATGACCTGGGGCAAGGCGCTGCTCCAGTGGACGGATGGGCCGGAGCAGTGCCTCGAGCGGCTGATCGAACTCAATCACCGGTATGCGCTCGACGGCGAAGATCCGAACTCCTACGGCGGGCTGTTCTGGTGTCTCGGCCTGTTCGACCGCCCGTTCACCCCCGAGGCACCGATCGTCGGTTCGGTGCGCAGCCGCTCGACGGCCCAGCACGCGCGGCGCCTCGATGTCGCCGCCTATGCGCGCCACACGGGGCGGGCGGCGCATGCCGACCCGCCCCGTGTCGCGGTGATCGGGGCCGGCCTCGCCGGGCTGACCTGCGCGCGAACCCTGACTGATCACGGCTGGCCCGTCAGCGTGTTCGACAAGGGCCGACGCCCGGGCGGGCGGATCTCGACGCGGCGGGATGAGGCGGGCGCGTTCGATCACGGCGCCCAGTACTTCACCGTGAAGGACCGCCGCTTTGCCCGCTTGGTTGAGAGCTGGCGGCACGACGGGATCGTGGCGCCATGGACGGCGCCGCTGGTCCGCCTCGCCGAGGGCGTGGCGCAGTCGATCGAGGACGGACGGACCCGCTATGTGGGCGTCCCCGGCATGAGCGCGATCGGCCGGCACCTCGCCGCCGACCTTTCGGTCCGCGACGGCGTCCGCATCGATCGGCTGGAGCGGCGGGACGGCGGATGGTGGACGGTGGCGGAGGGCGGAGCCGTGTTTGGCCCCTTCGACCGGGTGATCGTCGCGGTCCCGGCGCCGCAGGCCGCGCGGCTGCTGGCGCCGTCAGCCGACCTCGCGGCAGCTGCGGCCGAGACCGAGATGGCGCCGTGCTGGGCGGTGATTCTGGCGTTCGCCCGCCACCTGCCGCTCGCTTTCGGCGGTGCCTTCGTCGACGACCCTGTCCTGTCCTGGATCGCCCGCGACAGCGACAAGCCTGGCCGCCCCGCCGGCGAACGCTGGGTCCTGCATGCCACGTCGGCGTGGACCCGCGACCATATGGACGACGACCCGGCCGCGGTGGTCGACATGCTGATCGCCGCGTTCGCCCGGGCGGCGGGGATCGATCCCGGCGCGCCGCTGACCGCCCGGGCGCACCGATGGCTGTATGCGCAGGCTGGGCAGGGGATCGGTTCGCCCTGCCTGTTCGACGCGGCGACCGGTCTCGGGGCTTGCGGTGACTGGTGCGTCGGCGGTCGCATCGAGGGTGCATTCCTGTCCGGCGCGGCCATGGCCGGCCGGCTGTTCGGCGCCGTGCCCGTCGGCGTCAGCGCGGCCGAGGCGGCGTGAGGTGGGGGCTCTGCGTTTTGTGCTCGGCGACCAGTTGACCCGTGGCCTGGCGAGCCTGCGTGACCTGGATGCCGATGCCGACGTGGTGCTGATGGCCGAGGTCGCCGACGAAGCGACTTACGTGCCCCACCATCCCAAGAAGATCGCCTTCCTGTTCTCCGCCATGCGGCATTTCGCCGATGCGCTCGAGGCCGAGGGCGTGCGCGTCGATTATCGCCGCCTCGACGACGCCGACAACCGCGGCAGCCTGCGCGACGAACTCTTGGCCGCGGTCGCCCGCCACCGTTCCGAGCGGATCGTCGCCACCGAGCCGGGCGAATGGCGGGTGCTCCAGGACATGCGCGGCTGGCAGGATGCCGCCGGCGTGCCCGTCGAGATCATGGATGACGACCGCTTCATCGCCTCCCGCCA
Source organism: uncultured Rhodospirillaceae bacterium (assembly GCA_964495295.1). Classification (GTDB taxonomy): domain Bacteria; phylum Pseudomonadota; class Alphaproteobacteria; order Rhodospirillales; family Defluviicoccaceae; genus CAZBWP01. Next base: position 5,765 of record CAZBWP010000037.1, read on the forward strand.
AGAGTTCGCGGCGTGGGCCGCCGGACGCAAGCAACTCCGGATGGAGTACTTCTACCGGGAGATGCGACGGAAGACCGGACTGTTGATGGAGGAGGACGGCTCACCCACGGGCGGCCGCTGGAACTTCGATGCGGACAACCGGCAACGTCTGCCCGACGGCCTGAAGCCGCCTCCACCCAAGCGCATCGCGCCGGACGGGACGACCCGCGCTGTGCTCGACTTGGTGCGACAGCGCTTCGGCCATCATTTCGGCGACATCGAGCCCTTCTGGTTCGCCGTCACCACCGCCGGCGCGGAGGACGCGCTCGATGCTTTCATCGAGCGGTCGCTGCCGTTGTTCGGCACCTACCAGGACGCCATGAAGCAGGGCGAGAAGACGCTCTACCACGCCGTCATCGGCCTCTATCTCAACGCCGGCTTGCTGGATCCGCTGGCCGTCTGCCGCCGCGCCGAGACGGCCTACCTGACCGGGCACGCGCCATTGAACGCGGTGGAGGGGTTCATTCGCCAGATCATCGGCTGGAGGGAGTACATCCGCGGCCTCTACTGGCTGAAGATGCCGGCGTATGCCGAGAGCAACTTCTTCGCCGCGGACCGCCGGCTGCCCGCGTTCTATTGGACCGGCGAGACCGATCTGAACTGTCTGGCACAGTGCATCGGCCAGACGAAGGAGGAGGCCTACGCCCACCACATCCAACGGCTGATGGTCACCGGCAATTTCGCGCTCCTCGCGGGCATTGCGCCGGCCGAGGTGGAGACTTGGTACCTGATCGTCTACGCCGATGCCTACGAATGGGTGGAACTGCCCAACGTCCACGGCATGGCGCTGTTCGCCGACGGCGGGCTGCTCGCCTCCAAGCCGTACGCCGCCAGCGGCAAGTACATCGACCGCATGTCCGACTACTGCAAGCACTGTCGCTATGACGTGCGCGCGGCGACGGGCGACGATCCGTGCCCGTTCAACTATCTCTATTGGAGCTTTCTCGGCGACAATGCCGACCGCCTGGCGGGCAATCCACGGATGGCCATGGTCTATCGCACGCTCTCGCGGATGCAGCCCGCGAAGCTGACGGCGATGCGCGAGGCGGCGCGCCGCTTTCTGGATGACGTCGCGCCGCGTCGCTGATGGACCGGCACGGGATCAGTGGGGCTTGGTGGTGATGCTGCCCGACTGTCGCTGGCGGCGGCAGCGCTCCGAACAATAACGAACTCGATCCCAGACCAGCGCCCATTTTCGCCGCCATTGGAAGGGCCGGCGGCAGACCGCACACATCTTGCTGGGCACGTCGGCCTTCCGCATCGCCTTGGCCGTGCCCCTGGTCAAAATCTCTGCATCACCGCGACAATCGTGGCGGCAAGGCACAGGAGGACGACGCCGGTGACGGGCAGCCGCAGCCGCATCCACCAGTCGGGCGCCGCCCCGAGAGCAACGGCGCGGCGGTCGAGCGGCAACACGCCGGCGACCGCGAGCATGAGAAGCCCGAGGCCGATAGATGGCGGCAGTAGCAGCGCCGCCCAGCCGAGCAGCGACGGCAGCACGCTCAGGCCGTAGGTGACGGCGGTCCTGGTCTTTGCCGCGCCGGGCGCCGCGGCGAAGCCCCAATGCATCCCACCGAGGAACGACAAAATGACGGCGCCGTAGGCAATCACCGCGTCGATCGCCCCGATCGCCTCGATCGCCTCGAAATCCGGCCATATCCAGGCCAACGCCGCACCTCCCGCGAACGGCAGGACGCCCAGCGCGGTGAGACCCGCGGCCGTCCGCGGCATGCCGGCGGCGGCGGACCCGTCGCCTGGGCTCATCTCTCGACTGGACGGACCGGGCCGCTGCGCGGGCGGGCGCCCATCGCCGAGTTGACCAGCCGCATCGCGGTCCCGACCAGGGTCGTCACCGTGCGCCGTGGAAGCAAAAGCGGGCCCAAGGTCGCCTGGTCGATGGTGCCGGTGATCTTCACCGTCTGCCGGCCGAGGGCCCGCAGCCCGTCGCGCGCCACCGTTCGCGGATCGGTGGCGCCGGGAACGCCGCCGGTGCCGAAGCCGGCGCGTTCGCCGAAGGCCGTCCGCGTGGCGCCCGGGCAGAGCGCCAGCACGTCAATGGGTTCGCCGCGCAACTCGTCGGCCAGTCCCTCCGCGAAGGAGAGTCCGAAAGCCTTGGTGGCGGCATAGGTGGTGAAGAAGGGCACGGCGGAGAACGCCGCGGTGCTGGACAGGATGACGACGCCGGCCCGACCGCCGGCGCTGCGCGCACGGGCAATCATCCCCGGGGCGAGCGCGCGGGTCAGCATCAGCGTGGCAACCACGTTGACCGCCACCGTGTCCCGCTCGGCCGCGAGGCTGTGGTCCAGGACGCCGCCGAGCTGACCCATCCCGGCGTTGTTGATCAGGAGGTCGATCTCCTCGGCGTCGGCCCACGCCGCAACATCCGCGACATCCGCTTCGACGGCGAGGTCGGCGACCTTGGTCGCGACGCGTCGGCCGGGCCGCGTCAGTTCGACCGCCAGTGCCTCCAGTCGCGGAGCGTCCCGTCCGGTGAGCAGCAGGTCCGTCGCCTCCGGCAGTTCGCGCGCGAATGCGCTGCCGATGCCGCTGGAGGCGCCCGTGATGAGCGCGCGCCTGTGCGGACGGCGTTCCCGGCAAAGCTGTGGTGCTCGTACGTTCATGTGGTCAAACCCCCTCTCGTGGTCGCAACGTACATACGACGGGACATCCCTTGCGGATCCGCCGTGAGCCGGGCGGATCCGCGACCGATCCGCCGGCCGGCACTCTTCGGCCCGGTCCAGTCATCCGTTGCCGCGTTTCTGCCGTACAGATGGGCGAAATGACGAAACGGAAAACACACTCCGGCCGCAGCGGTCGGAGCATCGTGTGAGGAGAGGATCAGTGACCGCCACCACGCGACGGCCCGCTCACGCATCGGGAACTGACGAGCGCACCAGCCGATATATCCGCAGCGTTCAGCAATTTCCATTGCTGGCTCCCGAAGAAGAGCAGCGCTTGGCGCGCCAATGGGTCAGCGATCGTGACGAGAAAGCTGCACACACGCTGGTCAACAGCCATTTGCGCCTGGTTGCGAAGATTGCCATGGGTTATCGCGGCTACGGGCTTCCGGTCGACGATCTGATCGCGCAAGGCAACCTCGGGCTGATGCAGGCGATCGAGCGGTTCGATCCAGAGCGGGGCTTTCGCCTCGCCACCTACGCCATGTGGTGGATCCGTGCGGCGATCCAGGAGTACATCGTGCATTCCCATTCGCTCGTAAAGCTGGGAACGACATCGGAGCAGAAAAAGCTGTTCTTCAACCTGCGGCGGCTGAAGAACCAGATGCAGGCTCTCGAAGAGGGCGATCTTCTGCCCGAGAACGTCACGCGGATCGCCGACGCCCTGAACGTGCCGGAGAAAGAGGTGATCAGCATGAATCGCCGCCTCGCCTCTGGCGACGCGTCCCTGAACGCGCCGCTGCGGGGCGACGGCGAGACCGAGTGGCAGGACTGGTTGCTCGACGACGGCGAAGGCCAGGAAGCGCAACTCGGGGAACGCGAAGAAACCGCCCATCGCCGCCACGTTCTTGCCGACGCCATCGCGACGCTCAATCAGCGCGAACGCGACATCGTCAGTGAGCGTCATCTTCGAGACGAGCCGCTCACCCTCGAGCAACTCAGTCACCGGTACGGCATTTCCCGCGAGCGGGTTCGCCAGATCGAGGTCGGCGCCTTGCAGAAGATCCGAAAGATCGTGACCCGAAGCCTCAAGAAGCAACAGTTGGAGTGGAAATCTCGCTCGCTGATCGGCGTCGAGCGGCCGCAGGAGGTGGTGGCTGCGTAATCTCGGCCTGCCGCGCCAACCCGTGGGCTTCGCCCTAGAGACCCGCCTTGAAGACGTTACCGAAATCGAAAACAGAACGGGACCAATTGGACGAGGTGTCGCCTTGGATGACCCGTCCGGTCAATCAGGAAGGATGGATCACATGAACGCTCACGCGAAACCCATGCTGCACGACGTGGCGGAGCAGGCGTCACGCCAGCGGCCCGATCGGGCGGACGCCGAAGCCGCGGTGCGGACGCTGATCCGCTGGGCCGGCGACGATCCGGACCGGGAAGGACTGGTCGGCACGCCCGATCGCGTCGTTCGGTCCTATGAGGAATTCTTCGCCGGCTACACGGAGGATCCGAACGAGATCCTGTCGCGCACGTTCGAGGAAACCGATGGTTATGACGAGATGGTGATGCTGCGTGACATCGGCTTCGAAAGTCACTGCGAGCACCACATGGTGCCGATTATCGGCAAGGCGCATGTCGCATACCTGCCGCGTCACCGCGTGGTCGGCATTTCGAAGCTCGCCCGGGTTGTCGATGCCTACGCGAAGCGTCTGCAGATTCAGGAGAAAATGACGGCGCAAATCGCCAACACCATCGACGCGGTGCTGCAGCCGCGCGGCGTCGCCGTGATCGTCGAGGCGAAGCACCAGTGCATGACCACCCGCGGCGTCCACAAGCCGGGCGTCTCGATGGTGACCAGTCGCATGCTGGGGGCGTTCCGCGACGATCCCATCACCCGCCGGGAATTCCTGGCGATGGTGGGCCCTTCGTCTGATCGCTGATCCGGTCGCATCGCAGGAGCAAGCAAGCGCCGGCGCGTCGGCGCCTGACTTCGAGATCGGCTAACGCTCAATCGGAAATCTGATAGTTCGGCGCTTCTCGCACGATCGTCACGTCATGCACGTGGCTCTCACGCAAGCCCGCGTTGGTGGCACGTCGGAACCGCGCCCGCTGCTGCAGTTCGACGATCGTGCGGTTGCCCGTATAGCCCATGGCCGCGGCGATGCCGCCCACCAGTTGATGGATGACGCGACCGACCGGGCCCTTGTAGGGAACACGGCCTTCGACGCCTTCCGGAACCAGCTTCAACTGGTCACGCACCTCCTGCTGGAAATAGCGGTCGGCGGAACCGCGGGCCATGGCGCCGAGCGATCCCATGCCGCGGTAGGACTTGTAGGAGCGGCCCTGGTAGAGGAACACTTCGCCGGGACTTTCGTCCGTTCCGGCGAACAGCGAGCCGATCATCGCGCAGTCGGCGCCGGCCGCCAGGGCCTTGGCAAGGTCGCCCGAATAGCGGATGCCGCCGTCCGCGACGACGGGAACATCGTGCTTTCGGCACACCTCCGTGGTCTCCAGGATTGCGGTGAACTGCGGCATGCCGACGCCGGCGATCACCCGCGTCGTGCATATGGAGCCTGGACCGATGCCGACCTTGATGGCGTCGGCTCCGGCGTCGATCAGCGCCCGGGCGCCGTCGCCGGTGGCGACGTTGCCGGCTAGGACTTGGGCATGGTTGCTGAGCTTCTTGATCTTGCCGACGGCGGCGATGACGCCGTCGGAGTGGCCGTGGGCCGTGTCGACGACGATCACGTCGGCGCCGGTGTCGAGCAGCGCGCGCGCCCGTTCCACGCCTTCCGGCCCGACGCCGGTTGCGGCACCGACGCGCAGGCGCCCGTGGTCATCCTTGCATGCCGCGGGGTAGCTCTCGGCCCGGACGATGTCCTTCACCGTGATCAGACCGATGCAGCGGTAGTCCTCATCGACGACCAGCAGCTTCTCGATCCGATGCTTGTGCAGCAGGCGCTTGGCTTCGTCGCGGGTGACGCCCTCGCGGACCGTGACCAGCGGCTTGTCGAGCGTGCTGCGGGTCATCAACTCGCTCACCGGCTGCCGCCGGTCCTGGGCGAAGCGGACGTCGCGGTTGGTGAGAATGCCGACCAATCGACCTGAGTCGCGCTCGACCACCGGCACGCCGGAGAACTTGTGAGCCGCCATCAGATCCAGCGCGTCGGCGAGGGTGGCGTCCGGGTTGATCGTCATCGGATCGACGACCATGCCGGATTCGTACTTTTTGACCTTGCGCACCTCGGCGGCCTGTTCGGCGATGCTCAGGTTCTTGTGGATGATGCCGATGCCGCCGGCTTCAGCGATGGCGATTGCCATCGCGCTCTCGGTGACCGTGTCCATGGCCGCCGACAGCAGGGGGATGCGGAGTTCGACGCTGCGGGTCAACCGCGTGCGGGTATCGACCTCGGACGGCAGGACCGACGACGCCGCCGGGACCAGGAGAACGTCGTCGAACGCCAGCGCTTCGGGAATGGTCATGTCGGCTCCGCATCGGATCGGGCGCGCATGATACACGACGGCCTCTCCATGCCAAGGCCGTTGCCGGCGGCATGCCGCAGGGCTAACGCCGGTCGGTGCGGCTCCCGGGGCGGAAGCCGGTGGCCACCAGATAGATCTCGGCGGAGCCGCTGCGCGAGGCCGGCGGTTTGGCGTGGCGAACCTCGGCAAAGCAGCGCTTGACCTCGGCGAGCAGGGCGCCCTCGGCGCCGCCCTGGAAAACCTTGCAGACGAAGGCACCGCCTGGGGCGAGCAGGGACTGGGCGGCGCCGATCGCGGTTTCCGCAAGCGCGATGATGCGGAGGTGGTCGGTGCCCGGGTGGCCGGAACTGGCGGGCGCCATGTCGCTCAGCACCACGTCGGCGGCCCCCCCGAGCGCCTCGCGGCAGTGGGCGAGTTCCGCTTCGTCGTCGGCGTCGCCGAGGAGCACAATGGCGTCCGGCAACGGGTCCATCGGCCTCAGATCGAGGGCGACGACGCGGCCGCCGCCGGGGCGCCCGGCGCGCACCCGCTCGGTCGCCACCTGGGTCCAGCCGCCCGGCGCGGCGCCGAGATCGAGGACCCGGTGGCCCGGCCGCAGGAACCGGAAGCGGTCGTCCAGTTCGAGCAGCTTGAATGCCGACCGCGAGCGATAGCCGCGATGCCGGGCCTCGACGACATAGGCGTCATTGAACTGGCGCTCCAGCCAGCGCCGGGACGATGGCTTGTGCGACTTGCCGAGGACCCGGACCGCGCCGTCGCCGCGGCGACCGCCAACCGAACTCGTCGACGATGCCTTGCGGGTCGGTCCGGGGGGGGCGCCGCGGCGGCGGGTCACCGGGCCGGCGCCGCGGCAGGGCGCGTGGCGGCGGCGTCCTCCGCCATCATCGACATCAGCAAGCCTTCGCGAATGCCCCGGTCGGCGACGCTGAGGCGGCCGACCGGCCAAGTGGCGCACACCGCATCGAGGATGGCGCACCCGGCGACCACCAGATCGGCGCGGTCCGGGCCGATGCACGGGTTGCCGGCGCGCTCCCGCCAACTGCTGACGGCCAAGCCAGCGCTGACACTGGCGAGGTCGCCAAAGGCGATCTCCAGGCCGTCGACGCGCGCCCGGTCATAGCGCTTGAGGCGCAACAGGGTGGCGGCGAGCGTTGTCACCGTGCCGGAGGTGCCGATCATCTGCACGCCGCCCGCAGCGAGATGGCGGCGGATGCCGCAATCGGCCTCGAAGGGCGCGAGGCGCTCGCGCACGGCGGTCACCATCTCGGCGTAGACGCCCGGGCTGATCAGGTCGCCGCCGTACATCTCGGCAAAGGCGACGACGCCGATCGGCAGCGACAGCAGCGCCAGAATGTGTGGCGCCCGGTCGGGATGCGGCTCGATCCAGGCGATCTCGGTGCTGCCACCGCCGATATCGAACAGCAGCACCCGCCGGCAATGCCGGTCGAGCAGCGGCGTGCAACCGGCAAGCGTTAGCCGCGCCTCGTCGGCGGCGCTCACCGGCTCGATGATCAGCCCGGTTTCGCGGCGGATCCGCTGGATGAACCGGTCGACGTTGTCGGCGCGTCGGCAGGCCTCTGTGGCGATGCTGCGGACCCGGACGACGCCGAGCCGCTCGATGCGCCGGGCACAGGCACGCAGCGCCGCCACGGCTCGGTCCATTGCTGCCTGGGTGAGGGACGTGCTGGTGCCGAGGCCTTCGCCGAGGCGCACCGGCTTGGCGTACGAGCGGATGACGCGGAAGCCCGAGTCGCGGTCGGGCCGAGCCACCAGCATCCGGCAGTTGTGGGTTCCGAGGTCGACGGCCGCGTAGGCGGGACCGGGCGATCGGCGGTGTTCGGGTACCCGGTCCAGCCCAACCAGTCCGTCGCTCGTGTCCACTCGCGTCTGCCTCGCCTTTCTGCTGCGCCGCCGCCTGCGGGATGTCCCCGCTTGTGGGGCGTTCCCGGGGCATCGCCAAAACGACCTTCGACGATTGCCACGAAGTCAACTGATACGAATACCGCAACCGATGCTCTGAGAGAAGGCCCGGTATGCGGCCCAAGCACGCAGGCACCACCGCCGGAGCGCTGTCCCAGGCGCTATCGAAGCCGCTTTTGCAGGGGCTTTCGCTGGGGCTCTTGCCCCTGTCCACGTTTTCTCTTAACGTCCCGGCCTTCGATCGGGTGTCCGGCGCCCCATGGGGGATAGTTTAACGGTAGAACGAGCGGCTCTGGACCGCTTAGTCCTGGTTCGAATCCAGGTCCCCCAGCCAAGGCCCGCTTTTCGCTGAAATGCTGCGC
>CAZBWP010000038.1:0-6367 GCA_964495295.1 uncultured Rhodospirillaceae bacterium
ACGACGCCGTCGCAGCCGATGGCGAGCGCCCGGCGGGCCCGCGACAGCACCAGCGCGCGCACGTCCGTCTGGAAGCCGAGTGCGGCCATGTCGCCCGCATCCAGGCTGGTCAGCACGGTGACGGCGAGGATCTTGACGTCGCGCCGGGCGGCGACGGCGGCTTCCAGGATGGCATCGTTGCCATGCACGGTCGCCAAGTCGGCGCCGCGCTCCGCCAGCCGGGCGACCGCCGCGCCCACGGTCTGCGGCACGTCGAAGAACTTGAGGTCGACGAACACCTTGCGGCCGCGGGCGCGCAGCCAGTCCACCAGTTCGAAATAACCGCCGGCCATGAACAGCTCGAGGCCGAGCTTGTAGAAGACGACGGCATCGCCCAGGCGCTCGACCAGCGCCCGCGCCCGAGCCGCATCCGGCAGATCGAGGGCGACGATCAGCCGCTCGGCCGGCGGGATCGGCTTCACCGAGAGCAGAGATGTCGCGGCCGCCGGTCTGGCTGCCGAGTCGGTCATTGCCCGGTCAGCCATCGAACCGCTTGATCATGCCGCCGAGGGGCCGCCCGGCGAACAGGTGCACATGCACGTGCATCACCTCCTGCAGCGCGTCGGGGCCGGAATTGCAGACGATGCGATAGCCGCTGTCGGTGACACCGAGCGCCCGCGCCGTGGCGCCGATCGCGCGAAAGAAGCCGGCGATGAGTTCCGGCGGGGCATCGCGGGTGAAGTCGTCGATCGAAACGTACGGACCCTTGGGAATGATCAGCACGTGCACCGGCGCCCTCGGGCTGATGTCATGGAAGGCGAGCGCATGCTCGTCCTCGTAGACCTTGGTGCAGGGGATTTCGCCGCGCAGGATCTTGGCGAACACGTTGCCGTCATCGTAGGCCATGGCTCTCCCTCACTCCTTCCGTCGGGCGGCTTTCTCGGCGAGGCCGGATGTGCCCTCGCGCCGCTCCAGTTCGCTCCAGACGTCGCCGGGCGCGATGCCGGCGGCGGCCCACAGCACCAGCATGTGGTAGAGCAGGTCGGCGCTTTCGGCGGCGAGCCGGGCCGGGTCTTCGGCGCAGGCGGCGATTACCGTCTCGACCGCTTCCTCACCGACCTTGCGGGCGACGCCGGCGGGGCCGCGCGCCAGCAGCTTTGCGGTGTAGGAGGCATCGGGATCGCCGCCGCGGCGGCCGTCGATCACGTGGTACAGGCGGTCGAGCACCCGCGCATCGAGGGGCGCGGTCGCGGCCGCCATCAGAGGGTCGTGACCTGGCGCACGGGCACGTCGTGCGCGCCCATGAAGGCCTTGGCCTGGGCGATGGTGAAGGTACCGAAATGAAAGATCGATGCCGCCAGCACCGCGGCCGCGTGGCCGTCGCGCACGCCTTCGACCAGATGCTCCAACGTGCCGACGCCGCCCGAGGCGATCACCGGCACGGTGACGGCGTCGGCGATGGCGCGGGTGAGCGGGATGTCGAAGCCCAGCTTGGTGCCGTCCCGGTCCATGGAGGTGACGAGAAGCTCGCCGGCGCCATAGGCCGCCATGCGCTTCGCCCAGTCGACGGCATCGATGCCGGTCCCGCGCCGCCCGCCGTGGGTGAAGATCTCGAACCTCCCGGGACCGGTCGACTTGGCGTCCACCGAGACGACAATGCACTGGCTGCCGAACTTCTCGGCCGCTTCCCTGACGAACTCGGGGCGTTGCACGGCGGCGGTATTGATCGAGACCTTGTCGGCGCCGGCGAGCAGCAGCTTGCGAATGTCTTCCAGCGTGCGGACGCCGCCGCCGACGGTGAGCGGCATGAAGCATTGCTCGGCGGTGCGCGAGACGACGCTGTAGATGGTGTCGCGATTCTCGTGGCTGGCGGTGATGTCCAGGAAACACAGCTCGTCGGCGCCGGCGTCGTCATAGATCCGCGCCTGTTCCACCGGATCACCGGCATCGATCAGGTCGATGAAGCGCACACCCTTGACCACGCGGCCACGATCCACGTCGAGGCAGGGAATGATCCGGGCCTTCAGCATCGGGTCACTCGACCCTGGCGGCGAGCAGGGCCACCGCGGCGCCGGCCTCGACCTCTCCCTCGTACAGCGCGCGCCCGCAGATGACGCCCTCGAGCACGCCGGTCCCCTGTTCCTTGATCTCCATCAGGTCGGCCATGGAGGAGACGCCACCGGAGAGGATCACCGGCGTGTCGATGGCGCGGGCGAGCGTCACCGTCGCCGACACGTTGGGCCCCGTCATGGTACCGTCGCGGCTGATGTCGGTGTAGACGATCGCCGCCGGCTCGTTTTGTTCGAAGCGCAGCGCCACCTGCAGGGCGGAGACCTCGGTCGTGTCGGCCCAGCCGTCGACGGCGACCCAGCCGTTGCGGGCGTCGACGCCGATGGCGACCCGGCCGGGAAACGTCCGGCAGGCTTCGCGGACGAAGCGCGGGTCGTTGACGGCGGCGGTGCCGAGAATCACCCGATGCAAGCCGGCGTTCAGCCACTGCTCGACCATCTCCAGGCTGCGGATGCCGCCGCCGAGTTGCACCTTCAACCCGGTGGCGGCGAGGATCGCCCGCACGGCGTCGGTGTTCACCGGTCGGCCTGCGAACGCACCATCGAGGTCGACCACGTGCAGCCATTGACATCCGGCGTTTTCGAACTCCCGTGCCTGCTCGGCCGGGTCGTCGTTGAACACGGTGGCTGTCTCCATGTCACCGCGAACGAGACGCACGCACCGGCCGTCTTTCAGGTCGATCGCGGGATAGAAGTTCATGGACGCCACCGCAGGAAGTTGGTGATGAGGCGCAGGCCGACGGCTTGGCTCTTTTCGGGGTGGAACTGGGTGCCAAGCAGGTTGTCGCGGCCGACCACCGCGGTGATCGGGCCGCCGTAGTCGACGGTGGCCAGCACGTGGCCGGGATCGACGGCCTGAAAGCTGTAGCCGTGGACGAAATAGGCGTGGGCGCCGGACGGGACGTCGTCGAAGAACGGATGGTCGACGGCATGCACGTCCAGGGCGTTCCAGCCCATCTGCGGCACCTTCAGGGCGTCGTGGGGACGCAGCGGCGTGACCTCGCCGGCAATCCAGTCGAGACCCGGGTGATCCCCGTGCTCGCGGCCGATGGTTGCCATCAGCTGCATGCCGACGCAGATGCCGAGGAAGGGCCGGCCGTCGCGGATCACCGCGGTCTCCAGCGCCTCTACCATCCCGGAAAGTGCCGCGAGACCGCGAAAACAGTCGGCGAAGGCGCCGACGCCCGGCAAGACGACGTGACTGGCGGACGCCAAGTCCGCCGGATCACGGGTGACGACCACGGATCCCGAAAGCTCCGCCTCGGCGACCGCGCGCGCAAACGCCTTGGCCGCGGACCGCAGATTGCCGGATCCGTAGTCGATGATGACAACGCTCACGCCCGCATCTCCTCCGCCAACTCGGGGCGCAGATCGAAGAGCCGCTGCTCGGCCGCCGCGCGGCCCGGCGCACCGACGACACCCAGCATCTCGAAGCCTCGGCCGCCAAGCTCCAGCCGCCGGCCGTCGTTGGCGAACAGGCCGATCATTACCGCCAGCGCCACGGCGGCGACCATGCGATATCCCGTTCCCGCGTCGACGGCAGCGAGCCCCGCCTCGAGGCCAATCTGAAAGACGATGAACGCCAGCGCAAGCCACCAGAGCCGGTTCCACAGTGCCCACAGCACCGAGAACAGCGCGGCACACCAGTTGAAGCCCTCGGCGACGAGAACCAGGTCCGCGTCGGTGCCGCAAGCCCCTGCGTGTCGGCGAAAATGGACGGTGTAGAAGCGCATGTTTTCAGGGTTCTTCGTCCACGCTCTACAGCGTCCCGCCAAGCACGCCTTTGGTCGAGGGCACGGCGTCGGCCCGGCGTCCATCGATCTCGACGGCCTCCCGCAAGGCGCGCGCCAGTCCCTTGAAGCAGGCCTCGCAGATGTGGTGATTGTTTTGGCCGTACAGCAGCTCGACATGCAGCGTCACGCCCGCGTGCTGGGCGAAGGCATGGAACCAGTGGCCGACCAGTTCGGTATCCAGGTCGCCCAGGCGCGGTTGCCCGAAGCGGACGTTCCAGACCAGCAGCGGCCGGCCTGAGACGTCGAGGACGACGCGGGCCAGCGTCTCGTCCATGGCCGACAGCGCGGCCCCGAAGCGGCGAATGCCGCGCCGGTCGCCGAGCGCCTGGGCGATGGCCATGCCGACGGCGATGCCGCTATCCTCCGTGGTGTGGTGTCCATCGATGTGCAGGTCGCCCGTCGCCCGCACCGCGAGGTCGATCAGGCTGTGGCGCGCCAACTGGTCGAGCATGTGGTCGAGGTAGCCGATGCCGGTCGCCACCGTCGATCGTCCCTGGCCATCCAGGTCGACGGTCACGGTGATGTCCGTTTCATGGGTTTTGCGTTCCACCGTGGCGGTCCGCATGGGGGCGGGCTCCTTATCGTCGCGCGGCGCATCTTGTAGCAGGAAGCCTCTGCACGCGCCAAGGGAATGCGCTGCCGGTCGGGCCAACGCTTGACCGCCCCCGGTCATCCGCCTACATCGCGAACGACGACCGCACCTGGAGCTTCCCGCCCTGGCCTTCAACGCCTCCCCTGGTTCCGCCGGCGATCCGCTTTGGCACGGCACGACGATCCTGTCGGTCCGCAAGGGCGGCCGCGTGGTCGTTGCCGGCGACGGGCAGGTCAGCCTCGGCAACACGATCATCAAATCCAATGCCCGCAAGGTGCGCCGGCTGGCCGATGGCAACGTCATCGCCGGGTTCGCTGGCGCCACGGCCGATGCGTTCACCCTGTTCGAGCGCCTGGAAGGCAAGCTGGATCAGTACCGCGGACAGTTGCTGCGCGCCTGTGTCGAACTCGCGAAGGACTGGCGCACCGACCGCTACCTGCGCCGGCTGGAAGCGATGATGGCGGTCTGCGACAAGGACGTGTCGCTGGTGCTGACCGGCACCGGCGACGTGCTGGAGCCGGAGGACGGCCTGATCGGCATCGGCTCCGGCGGCCACTATGCCCTCGCCGCCGCCCGTGCGATGATCGACCGGGAGGACCTGGACGCGGCGGAGATCGCCGGGCGGGCGATGGCGATCGCCGCCGGCATTTGCGTCTTCACCAACACGAATGTCGTTATCGAGACCCTATGAGCAGCTTCACGCCCCGTGAGATCGTCTCCGAGCTGGACCGGCACATCGTCGGCCAGGACGATGCCAAGCGCGCCGTCGCCATCGCGCTGCGCAATCGCTGGCGGCGCCAGCAGCTCGACGGCGACATGCGCGAGGAGGTTCTGCCGAAGAACATCCTGATGATCGGCCCGACGGGCGTCGGCAAGACCGAGATCGCCCGCCGGCTCGCCAACCTGGCGCAGGCGCCGTTCCTCAAGGTGGAGGCGACCAAGTTCACGGAGGTCGGCTACGTCGGCCGGGATGTCGAGCAGATCATCCGCGACTTGCTGGAGATCGCCGTGCACATGACCCGCCAGCGGCTGCGCAAGCAGGTCACCGCCAAGGCCGAGCTCGCGGCCGAGGAGCGGGTGATCACCGCCCTGGTGGGGGACAAGGCCGGTCCCGAGACGCGCGAGAAGTTTCGCCGCATGCTGCGAGGCGGCGAGCTGGACGACCGGGAGATCGAGGTTCAGGTGGCCGACACGTCGTCGCTGCAGCTGCCGACCTTCGACGTTCCCGGCATGCCGGGCGCGCAGATGGGCATGCTCAATATTGGCGAAATGCTGGGCAAGGCGTTCGGCGGCGGTCCGACCAAGAAAAAGCGGATGACCGTTGCCGACTCCCACGAGGCGCTGGTCAGCGAAGAGGCCGACAAGCTGCTCGACGAGGACCGCGTCGTCCGCGAGGCGATCGACATGGTCGAGAACGACGGCATCGTCTTCCTCGACGAGGTGGACAAGATCACCGCGCGCTCCGAGCGCGTCGGCGCCGATGTCAGTCGCGAGGGGGTGCAGCGTGATCTGCTGCCGCTGATCGAGGGCACGATCGTCTCGACCAAGCGCGGCAATGTGAAAACCGATCACATCCTGTTCATCGCCTCGGGCGCCTTCCACATCGCCAAGCCGTCCGACATGCTGCCGGAACTCCAGGGGCGCCTGCCGATCCGCGTCGAGCTCAAGCCACTGACCCGGGACGACCTCGTGCGCATCCTCACCGAACCGCAGGCAAGCCTCCTGAAGCAGTACAAGGCGCTGATGGCGACAGAAGGGGTGACAATCGAATTCACCGACGATGCGGTCGGCGCCATCGCCGACCTCGCCGCAGAGATCAACGCCAACGTCGAGAACATCGGCGCGCGGCGCCTGCAGACGGTGATGGAGAAACTGGTGGAGGAGATCAGCTTCACCGCCTCCGAGCGCGCCGGCGAGTCCATCACCATCGACGG
>CAZBWP010000038.1:6467-8802 GCA_964495295.1 uncultured Rhodospirillaceae bacterium
TGCGGCGTGTCCTACCTTATTCAGGGTGATACGGGGGACTGGGAGGTCGTGATCGGCCTCGAGGTCCACGCTCAGATCATCTCCAAATCCAAACTGTTCTCGGGCGCCGCCACCGACTTCGGCGCCGGGCCCAATAGCCAGGTATCGTTCGTCGATGCCGCCTTTCCCGGCATGCTGCCGGTGCCGAACCGCACCTGCATCGAGCAGGCGATGCGCACCGGCCTCGCCCTCAATGCGGCGATCAACCGAGTCTCGGTGTTCGAGCGGAAGAACTATTTCTATCCCGACCTGCCCGCCGGTTACCAGATTTCGCAGTACCAGCAACCGCTGGTCGGCGAGGGCACCATCGTGCTCGACATGGCGGACGGATCGACGCCGGAGATCGGCATCGAACGGCTGCACATGGAGCAGGATGCCGGCAAGTCGCTGCACGATCAGGATCCCCGGCGCACCTTCGTCGACCTCAATCGCGCCGGAGTGGCGCTGATGGAGATCGTCTCCCGGCCGGACCTCCGCAGCCCCGATGAGGCCGGTGCCTACCTGCGCAAGATGCGCTCGATCCTGCGCTACCTCGGCACCTGCGACGGCAACATGGAAGAGGGCTCGATGCGCTGCGACATCAACGTCAGCGTCCGACCCGTTGGCGAGAACACGCTGCGCACGCGCGTCGAGGTGAAGAACGTCAACTCCGTCCGCTTCGTCATGCAGGCCATCGAGCACGAGGCGGAACGGCAGGTCGAGGTCTGGGAATCCGGCGGCGCGGTCGTCCAGGAGACCCGGCTCTACGATCCGAACCGCAACGAAACCCGGCCGATGCGTGCCAAGGAGTTCGCCCACGACTATCGCTACTTTCCCGATCCCGACCTGTTGCCGCTGGAGGTGACCGAGGCGGACATCGCGCGCGTCCGGGCGACCTTGCCGGAACTGCCCGACGCGAAAAAGCGCCGGTTCATCGAGCAGTATGGTCTCGTCGGCGAAGATGCGGCGACGCTGGTCGCCGAGCGCAACACCGCCGACTATTTCGAAGACGTGGCCAAGGGCCGCGATCCGCGCAGCGCCGCCAATTGGGTGACCGGCGCCGTCTTCGGCCTGCTCAACAAGCGCGGCCTGGATATCACCGCCTCGCCCGTCTCCGCCGACAGGCTTGGCCGGCTGCTCGACCTGATCGCCGACGAGACGATCTCCGGGCGCATTGCCAAGGACGTGTTCGAGCGCATGGCGGACACCGGCGACGATCCGGAAGCCATCGTCGAGGCGGCGGGGCTGCGGCAGATCACGGATTCCGGCGCGATCGAGGCTGCCGTCGATGCGGTCGTCGACGCCAATCCCGACCAGGTCGCCAAGTTCAAGGCCGGTCAGGAGAAGGTCATCGGCTGGTTCGTCGGCCAGGTGATGAAGACCACCGGCGGCAAGGCCAATCCGCAACAGGTCAACGACTTGCTGCGGCGAAAGCTCTCGGCGTGAGAACCGTCCGGTTCCACACCGTCGACGTCTTCACCGACCGGGTGTTCAGCGGCAATCCGCTCGCCGTGATCCCCGACGCGGCCGGCCTCACGACGACGGAAATGCAGGCCATCGCCCGCGAGTTCAACCTCTCCGAGACGACCTTCGTGCTGCCGCCGGATGATCCGGCCCACACCTGCCGCGTGCGCATCTTCACGCCCACGATCGAAATGCCGTTTGCTGGCCACCCGACCCTCGGCACCGCCGTCGTCTTGGCGGCAACCGGCGTGGTGCCGCTGGTTGAGCCGGAGATCGACATGGTGCTGGAGGAGGGCGTCGGCCCGGTGCCGGTCACCGTCCGCGCCGATGCCGCCGGGCCGATGTCGGCGGAGTTGACCGCCGCCCGCCTGCCGGAGGTTGCGCCGCCGCCGGCGTCGCCGGAGATGCTGGCCGCGCTGCTGTCGCTGGCTCCTTCGGACGTGGCGACCGAGCCGGCGCCGGCGGTGGTGTCGTGCGGCGCCCCGTTCGTCTTCGTGCGCTTGGCGAGCCGCGACGCGGTCCGCCGGGCGCAGCCTCGCCTGGACCTATGGGGGCGGGTGTTCACCGGGCGGCCGGAGGTCGGCGTGTTCCTCTTCGCCGACGCAACGGACAACCCCGACGCCGATGTGCATGGGCGGATGTTCGCCCCCGGCGCCGGCGTCGCCGAGGACCCGGCGACCGGCTCGGCGGCGGCGGCGCTCGCCGGCTACCTGGCGCCTCGCGACGCACCGGCGAGCGGCACGCATCGCTGGATCATCGAGCAGGGCATCGAGATGGGCCGCCCGTCCCGCCTCGAGGTCAGCGCGGACCTGGAAGGCGGCGTCATCCTCGCCGTCCGGGTCGGCGGCAGCGT
>CAZBWP010000038.1:8902-14147 GCA_964495295.1 uncultured Rhodospirillaceae bacterium
TGCGGGCCGCATGCAGGAAAGGGTTGATCTCCAGCGCCGTCTGCAGGGCGAAGACCGCAGCGTCCGGCCGGCCCTGGCGCAGGCAGATCTGGGCAAACCCGGAGATGGCACCGAAATGGCGTGGCTCGAGTTCCAGCGTGCGTCGGATGTCGGCGAGGCTGTCGGCATCGCGCTCCGCCAGGAAGCGCAAGGTCGCCCGCTTGTTCCACGCTTCCGCCCACTCCGGGAAGTCGGCGACGAGCCCGCTCAGGTCCCGCTCGGCATCGTCGATGCGCCGCCGCGCGATGCCGGCGATCGCCTTGTTCATGCGCATGACCACGGCGGCATCGTCGTGATCGGTCCAGATCTCCCAGATGCGATCCTCGACCTCGTGCACCTCGTTCGCCGGCGGATCGGCGGCGAGGGCGGCGAACAGGAGGTCCAGTTCCGACAACCGGCTGCCGACGGGCCGCCGCTCGCGCCACGTGGCGATCAGTTTCAGGATTTCGTCGATCGTCGTCATCGCCGTGCGGGTCAGGTGCTGCGCACGAGGGCGTGACGCTTCCGGCCGGCCGACAGCTTCAGGCTGCCGTCGGCAGAGAGGTCGGCGGCGTCGATCATCCGCGTTTCGTCGTCGAGCGGCGCATTGTTCAACCGTCCGCCGCCGCTGCGGATCAGCTTGCGGGCCTCGGAGTTGCTGGCGGCAAGTCCGGTTCGGCGGAACAGCTCGAACGCCGGGATACCGCCCGAGAGTTCGCCGGCCGCGACCTCGAAGGCGGGCAGCGCATCGCCGGCCGTTCCCTCGACGAATGTCCGCCTGGCCGTCGCCTCGGCCGCCGCCGCGGCCTCGGCGCCATGACACAGCGTCGTCGCGGCATTGGCGAGGATGATCTTGGCGGCGTTGATTTCGGCACCCGCGAGCGCTTCCAGCCGGGTGATCTCAGCCAGCGGCAGGTCGGTGAACAGCCGCAGGAAGCGACCGACATCGGCGTCTTCGGTGTTCCGCCAGTACTGCCAGTAGTCCCAGGGCGAAAGCATGTCGTCCGACAGCCACACCGCGCCCGCCGCCGTCTTGCCCATCTTCGCGCCCGAGGCGGTGGTGAGCAGCGGCACCGTCAGTCCGAACAGCGTGGCGCCGTCGATGCGCCGCGCGAGTTCGACGCCGGAGACGATGTTGCCCCACTGGTCGGAGCCGCCCATCTGCAAGCGGCAGCCGTGGCGCCGCTCCAGTTCCAGGAAGTCGTAAGCCTGCAGGATCATGTAGTTGAACTCGAGAAACGTCAGCGGCTGCTCCCGCTCGAGACGCATCTTCACGGAGTCGAACGTCAACATGCGGTTGACGGAAAAGTGCCGGCCGACGTCGCGCAGGAAGGGGATGTAGGCCAGGCTGGCCAGCCAGTCGGCGTTGTCGACCATGATCGCGTCGGTCGGTCCGTCGCCGAAGGTCAGGTAGCGGGCGAACACCCGGCGGATTCCCGCCATGTTCGCGGCGATATCCTCCGGGGTGAGCAGGCGGCGCGCCTCGTCCTTGCCCGACGGATCGCCGACCATGGTGGTGCCGCCGCCCATCAGCACGATCGGCTTGTGGCCGGTCTTTTGCAGGGTGCGCAGCAGCATGATCGGCACCAGGCTTCCGGCATGCAGGCTCGGCGCCGTGCAGTCGAAGCCGATGTACGCCGGAACGACCGATTCGGCACACAGCGCATCCAACGCGTCGAGATCGGTGCACTGGTGGAGAAAGCCGCGATCGACGACGGCGTTGATGAAGTCAGAGCGAGGGTGGCTCATGGGACCCGCGACGGCACGAATGGTTGACGGATGGGTCCGGCCCTAACACAAACGGCGACGAGCGACAACGGCGCTGGAGATCCGCCGATGCCCACGACCCCCGGACTGTCCCGCATGCTGACGGCACTCGGCCTGATGAGCGGCACGTCCATGGATGGCGTCGACGCCGCCATTCTCGTCACCGATGGCGTTCGCGTCGGCCGCTTCGGTCACGCCGCCACCTATCCCTATCCGGCGACGTTCCGGAACCGCCTGCAGGGCGTGCTCGGACGGGAGCCGGGCCCCGACATCGACGACGTCGTCCGCGACCTGACCCAGCGGCACGCGGACGCCGTGCGCCGTCTGTTGCGCGCCGCCGCCGTTCCGACCGCCGACATCGACGTGATCGGCTTCCATGGCCACACCGTCGTGCATCGGCCGGAACTCAGGATCACCCGGCAGATCGGCGACGGCGACCGGCTCGCCCGCGACACCGGAGTCACGGTCGTCGACGATTTCCGCGGCGCCGACGTTGCCGCCGGTGGCCACGGCGCGCCCCTGGTGCCGCTGTACCACGCGGCGCTTGCGCAGGCGCTGCCGCGGCCGCTCGCCGTGCTCAACATCGGCGGCGTCGCCAACGTCACCTGGATCGGGCCGGGCACGGCGCCGGACGGGGCGCCCAACATCCTGGCGTTCGACACCGGCCCCGGCAACGCGCTGATCGACGACTGGGTGCGTCGGGTGTCCGGGCAGCGCTGGGACGAACGCGGCCGCATGGCCCGGGGTGGCCGGATTCGCGCCGATCGCATCGCCGACTGGCTGCGGGATGCGCATTTTGCCGCGCCACCACCGAAATCACTGGATCGCAACACCTATGCGCGTGTCCTTGATGCGGTGCGCGATCTCGGCCCGGAAGATGGCGCGGCGACCCTCACCGCTTT
Organism: uncultured Rhodospirillaceae bacterium; assembly: GCA_964495295.1. Taxonomy (GTDB): domain Bacteria; phylum Pseudomonadota; class Alphaproteobacteria; order Rhodospirillales; family Defluviicoccaceae; genus CAZBWP01. Next base: position 11,590 of record CAZBWP010000038.1, read on the forward strand.
CACCGTCGAAGCGGTCGCCGCGGCGCGTGCCTGGTTTCCCGCGCCACCGGTCAAGTGGCTGGTCAGCGGCGGCGGCCGTCACAACCCGACCCTGATGGGACTGCTCGCCGACGTCTTGGCGGTGCCGGTGGCGCCGGTGGAGGAGGCGGGCTGGGACGGCGACGCGCTTGAGGCGCAGGCCTTCGCCTTTCTCGCCGTGCGCGCCCTCGCGGGGCTGCCGCTGAGCCTGCCGACGACCACGGGCGTGCCGACGGCGATGCCCGGCGGCGTCGTCCACCGGCCGCTCGGCGAGGCTCACACGGGCGCCGCCAGGACCCTGTCCATGTAGGCGGAGACCACCGCGTCCAGCGCGTCCGTCCGGTCGTTGAACAGGTGATCCGCGCCACCGATGGCCTTGTGCTCGATCTCGATGTTCTTCTGGCTGGACAGTTTCTTGGCCAGCTTGGTCACGGCCTCGGGCGGGATCACGTCGTCGCGGTCGCCATTGACGATCAGGCCGGAGGCGGGGCACGGCGCGAGAAACGAGAAATCCTCGTTGCCGGCCGGCGGCGCCACGGCGATGAACCGGTGGATCTCCGGCCGGCGCATCATCAGCTGCATGCCGATCAAGGCGCCGTAGGAATAGCCCGCCACCCAGCATTCCGCGGCGTTCGGGTTGAAGCTCTCGACCCAGTCCAGGGCGGAGGCCCCGTCACTGAGCGCGCCCAGGCCATTGTCGAACACCCCCTGCGATCGGCCCACCCCCCGGAAGTTGAATCGCAGGACGGAGAATCCGCGCCGCTGGAACTGCTGGTAGAGCGCGAAGACGATGCGGTTGTTCATGCTGCCGCCGTGCCGCGGGTGCGGATGCAACACCAGGGCGATGGAGGCGCCGGTCCGTTTCGAATGATGGTAGCGACCCTCGAGACGTCCCTCGGTGCCGTTAAAAATGACTTCCGGCATGATTTGCTCTTTTCAAGACCCCCGCCGAGGTCGCCTGCGACGCCCGGCCAAACCCCACTCGTCGTGTTGGCTAAAGGGTGTCATCGCCAGTTTTTCGGCCGTTAATAATTGAACCCACGAGTCGGGTATCCTATACTCAGGGCGGTTGCAATGGGTTCGCCGCCCTGCCGCACCCGCCCGGCCGAAGAAAGGTATTGTTAACTGCATGGTTTTCAAGAGCATCCGGGATGATATCGATTCGTTCATGGCGCGCGACCCCGCGGCGCGGTCGCGCCTCGAGATCGCTCTCTGTTATCCCGGGTTCCATGCGATCGTTCTCTACCGAATCGCGAACGCCGTGTGGCGCCGAAGGTTCTATCTGCTCGCCCGCTGGATCTCACAGGTTGCCCGGCTGATCACTGGCATCGAGATCCATCCGGGCGCGGTGATCGGCCGGCGCCTGTTCATCGACCACGGCTTCGGCGTCGTCATCGGCGAAACCTCGGAAATCGGCGACGACGTGACCCTGTATCAAGGGGTGACCCTGGGTGGCATCGCCCCGTCCGTCGACTCCGCCAGTCAGGTGAATCGCAAGCGCCATCCGACCCTGCAGAACGGCGTGATCGTCGGCTCGGGTGCGCAGGTCCTCGGGCCGATCACCATCGGCGAGAAGGCGCGGGTCGGGGCCAACGCCGTGGTCACCCGTGATCTGCCGGCCGAGGTCACGGCCGTCGGCATTCCCGCCCACGGCATCATGCCGAAAGACCGCAGCACCTCGGGTCAGTTCGTGCCGTATGGCACGCCGGCCGAGGGCTGCCCCGACCCGGTACTGGCGACCATAGAGAACCTGCGCGGCCAGGTGGCCGCCTTGCAGGTGCACGTCCGTGACCTGGAGAGCCGCCTCGACGATGCCGAGGCGGCGTCGCCGCGAGAGGACGGCGGGGCCGGTCGGCAGCGATCCCATCCGGCGCCGATGGCCGTGGAGGCCAGAGGGCGCTGAGCCTCACCGACGCGAGACAGCACGAGCCACAGAGGAGAAACACGTTGAAACTCAGCACCAAGGGCCGATACGCGGTGATGGCGATGGCCGACCTCGCCTTTCATGGCAGCGGCAAGCCCGTCGCCCTCGCCGAGATCGCCGAACGGCAGGAGATCTCACTGTCCTATCTGGAGCAGCTTTTCGGCAAGCTCAGGCGCGCCGGCCTCGTCTCCAGCGTCCGCGGTCCAGGCGGCGGCTATCTGCTCGCCCGGCCGACGACGGATCTGCGCGTTTCCGACATCATTCTCGCGGTCGATGAACCGATCAAGGCGACCCGCTGCACGCCCGGCTCGCCCATGGGCTGCCACTCCCACCGTGGCCGCTGCCTGACCCACGATCTGTGGGAGGAACTGGGCAATCAGATCTATCTCTATCTGAGCGCCGTGACCCTCGCGGACATCTGCGAACGGCGGATCCTCGGCAGCAGCCGCGCGGTGTTCAACGTGACACGCAAGGGGTCGGAGCCGCGGCCGTCGCTGCCGGCGGCCTCCTGACCGGGGGGCTTCGCCGCTCGCCGCCTGCCACGCCCTGCCATGACGGCCGACATCTACCTCGATCACAACGCGACGACGCCGATCCATCCCGACGCCGCCGCGGC
>CAZBWP010000039.1:0-3297 GCA_964495295.1 uncultured Rhodospirillaceae bacterium
GTTGTCATTTTGCAAGTGCTAACAGACCGAAATCCGGGGGGATGCGACCATGAAGCTGCCGCGCGATTTCTACAAACCGTTGGCCGTCGGGGCACCCGAGCCGCTGCGCGAGTTGCCAGTCCGGCCGGAGCGGATGATCCACTTCGTGCCGCCGCACATCGAGAAAATTCGCGCGCGCGTGCCGGACATGGCGAAGCAGGTGGACGTGCTGCTCGGCAATCTGGAGGATGCCATTCCCGCCGATGCCAAGGAGGCGGCGCGGGCCGGCTTCATCGAGATGGCCAAGGCCACGGATTTCGGCGACACGGCGCTGTGGACGCGGGTCAACGCCCTCAACAGCCCGTGGTTTCTCGACGACATGACCGAGATCATCGCCGCCGTCGGCAACAAGGTGGACGTGGTGATGATTCCCAAGGTGGAGGGCCCCTGGGACATCCACTTCGTCGACCAGTATCTGGCGCTGCTGGAGGGCCGCAACGGCATCACCCGGCCGATCCTGATCCACGCCATCCTGGAAACGGCGCAGGGCGTGAAGAACGTCGACGCGATCGCCGCCGCCAGCCCCCGCATGCACGGCATGAGCCTCGGGCCGGCCGACCTGGCGGCGTCGCGCGGCATGAAGACGACCCGCGTCGGCGGCGGCCACCCCTACTATGGCGTCCTTGCCGACCCCGGGGCAGGCGGCGAGGAACGGGTGTTTTCGCAGCAGGACCTGTGGCACTACACCGTGGCGCGAATGGTCGACGCCTGCGTCGCCAGCGGCATCCGCGCGTTCTACGGACCGTTCGGCGATATCAAGGACGAACCCGCCTGCGAGGCGCAATTCCGGAACGCCTTCCTCATGGGGTGCACCGGCGCCTGGTCGCTGGCCCCCAACCAGATCGCCATCGCCAAGCGGGTGTTCAGCCCGGAGGTGAACGAGGTGCTGTTCGCCAAGAAGATCCTGGAGGCGATGCCCGACGGCACCGGCGTCGCCATGATCGACGGCAAGATGCAGGACGACGCCACCTGGAAGCAGGCCAAGGTGATCGTCGACCTCGCCCGCCTCGTGGCGCAAAAGGACCCGGAACTCGCCGCGCAGTATGGCTTTTGAGCCGGCGCCTCGCTTCACGCCACCAGCCCGAGAGGATCGCCGATGAGCACGAAAACCAACCCCGGCAACTTCTTCGAAGACTTTCGCCTGGGCCAGGAGATCGTCCACGCAACCCCCCGCACGGTGACCGAAGGCGATGTCGCCCTCTACACGGCGCTCTACGGCGGCCGCTTCGCGGCGAATTCGTCGTCGGAATTCGCCCGTCTCCTCGGTCTCGAGCGGGCGCCGGTGGACAGCATCCTGGTCTTTCACATCGTCTTCGGGAAGACCGTTCCCGACATCTCGCTGAACGCCGTCGCCAATCTGGGCTACGCCGCCGGCCGGTTCGGCGAGCCGGTGTTTCCGGGCGATACCCTGCGCACCACCTCGACGGTGATCGGTCTTCGGGAGAACAAGGACGGACGCAGCGGCATCGTCTACGTCAGGTCGGTCGGCACCAACCAGAACAAGGCGGTGGTGCTCGACTATGTGCGCTGGGTGATGGTTCGCAAGCGGGATGTCAACGCCCCGGCGCCGGAGCCGGAGGTGCCGGATCTGCCGGACGCGGTGGCCGTAGGCGACTTGCTCGTCCCCTATCGGCTGCACGTCGAGCGCTATGATGCGGCCCTCGCCGGCAGCCCGTATCTGTGGGACGACTACGAGGTGGGCGAGAAGATCGACCACGTGGACGGCATGACCATCGAGGAGGCGGAGCACATGATGGCGACGCGCCTCTATCAGAACACGGCGAAGGTCCACTTCGACGAATACCTGCAGAAGGAGAGCCGCTTCGGCCGGCGGCTGATCTATGGCGGTCACATCATCAGCATGGCCCGCGCGCTGTCGTTCAACGGCCTCGCCAACGCGATCAAGGTGGCGGCGATCAACGGTGGCCGGCACGTTGCGCCGACGTTTGCCGGTCACACCGTTTATGCCTGGTCGGAAATCCTGGCGAAGACCGACCTGCCCGGCCACGCCGATTTCGGCGCCTTGCGCATCCGAACCGTCGCCACCACCAATCGCCCCTGCCACGATTTCCCGTTCAAGGAGGAGGACAGCGGTCGCTTCCACCCGTCGGTCGTCCTCGACTTCGACTACACGGTGCTGATGCCGAAGAAGCGGTAGCCGGCGGCGCGGGCCGCCGGACCTCCGTACACCTCATTGGCGGCCGCTGCTCAGCGGCCCTTGAACAGCCCGCCGAGCAGGCCGCGGACCAGTTGGCGGCCGACCTCGCGACCGACCGACCGCATCGCGCTTGTCGTCATCGCTTCCACCGAGGTCTGGCGCTGCCGGCCCGAAACGCCACCGCGTCTCGGCGCCGGCTGCCGGGGTTGCGGCGGTGGCACGCGGCGCGACGCATCCGCCGCGGCCGCCGCCGTCTCGGCGCGTTTCGCCAGGATCTCGTAAGCCGATTCCCGGTCGAACGGATGATCGTAGCGCCCGGCGTAGGGGCTCAGCCGCATGGCCGCCTGGCGGTCGGTGGCGCTGGCCGGGCCGACGCGCGACGAGGGTGGGCGGATCAGGGTGCGCTGGACGACGCTGGGCGTGCCCTTGCTCTCCAGGGTCGAAACCAGCGCCTCGCCGACGCCGACCTGGGTGATCGCGGCATCGGTCGCGAACGCCGGATTGGCGCGGAACGTGTCGGCGGCGGCGCGAATGGCGCGCTGGTCCTTGGCGGTGAAGGCGCGGAGCGCGTGCTGCACCCGGTTGCCAAGCTGGCCGAGAACATTGTCCGGCACGTCCGTGGGGGACTGGGTAATGAAAAAGACGCCAACCCCCTTCGAGCGGACGAGGCGCACGACCTGTTCCACCTTGTCGAGCAGCGCCCGCGGCGCCCGGTCGAACAACAGGTGCGCTTCGTCGAAGAACAGCACAAACCGCGGCTTGTCTGGATCGCCAATTTCCGGCAGGTCCTCGAACAGTTCCGACAGCAGCCACATCAGGAATGTCGCGTACAGCCGCGGCGAATGGATCAGCCGATCGGCGGCGAGCACGTGCACGTAGCCGCGGCCGTCCGGCGCACAGCGGATCAGATCGTGGATGTCGATGGCGGGCTCGCCGAAGAAACCGTCGGCGCCCTCGCGCGTGAGCACGAGCAGGCGACGCTGGATGGCGGCAACCGAGGTGGGGCTGACGAGGCCGTAGGTTGCCGAAAGCGCCGGCGCGTTCTCGGCGACAAAGGTGAGGATCGCCCGCAGGTCCTTGAGGTCGAGCAGCAGCAGCCC
>CAZBWP010000039.1:3397-14024 GCA_964495295.1 uncultured Rhodospirillaceae bacterium
TTACGGTCTTGCCGGTGCCGGTGGCGCCGGCGATCAGGCCATGCCGGTTGGCGTAACGCAGCGCCAGATGCACCGCGTCGTCCGCCTTGCCCAGAAAGAGTCCCGGATCGTTGACCACTCTCGCATCCCTCGAGAACCATGCTCGGCGATGTGCCACAGCGGCGAACCACAATCCGAAGTTGCCGCAAGCCCATCGATTTACGACACGTTTGCACCGGACCGTCAACGCCGGCCGCTTCGAACGCCGGCGCGCGGCATCGACGGTGGAGTCGATGGTGGCGGCGACCGACGAGGGGCTCAGGCCAGCAAGACCGCCAGCAGCGCCAGCGACGCGCCGCCGATCGCAGCGAAGGTGAGCGCCATGCCGAGGACCCGAAAGCGGAAGGTCTCCGGCGTTTGGCTGACGCCCCAGGCGTGCAGGCCGCGCCCCGATAGGAGCGCCAGACCGAACCCATGGATCACCCAAATCGTCGCGCCCCCCAGTTCGAGCAGCGCGATCAGCACCAAGGCCAGCGGCGTGTACTCGGCGAAGTTGGCATGCACGCGCACGGCCCGCTGCAGCCGCGCGTCGCCGTCATCGCCCAACGCCACCCCCTGGTCACGCCGGACCCGGATGACGCGCAGGCTGAGGGCAACGAACAGCAGGCCCAGGAGCGCGGCGTAGAGCGAGGTCACAAGCGGCATGGTCAGCGCCTCCATGTTCCGTTGCCGCGGCCGGTGGGTGTCGACCGCGGCGCTTCCGGCGCAGCGGCCGGGGGTGTATCGTCCGCTCCGGGAGGCGACGGGTCGCGATGCTGTCGGACAGAGATGTCGAAACGTTCTACCGGCGGCTGGAAGCCGCCTGGCCGAACGCCGCGACCGAACTCGAGTATCGCAATCCGTTCACGCTGCTGGTCGCCGTCGTGCTGTCGGCGCAGGCGACCGACGTCTCCGTCAACAAGGCGACCCGGCCGTTGTTCGCCGTGGCCGATACCCCTGAGACGATGCTGGCGCTGGGGGAGGCCGGGCTCAAGCCCTTCATCCAGACGATCGGCCTGTTCAACACCAAAGCGAAGAACGTGATCGCGTTGAGCCGCCGGCTCATCGATGAGCATGGCGGCGCGGTTCCGCGCGACCGGGACGCGCTGGAAAGCCTCCCGGGGGTCGGGCGAAAGACCGCCAACGTCGTCCTGAACGTGGCGTTCGGCGAGCCGACGATCGCGGTCGACACCCACGTCTTCCGCCTCGCCAATCGGACGGGCCTGGCGCCGGGCAAGACGCCGCTGGCCGTCGAGGAAGGCTTGCTGGCGCGAACACCCGAACGCTGGCGCCGCTACGCCCACCATTGGCTGATCCTGCATGGCCGCCACGTCTGCACCGCGCGCCGGCCGGCCTGTAACCGCTGCGTGGTGCGCGACCTGTGCGCGTATCCCGACAAGCAGACCGCCTGACCCGCCACCGTTGCGGTGAACGGGCCAGGTCGCCTGTTCAGTCCCGGCCTGAGACGGGCCGGGCGATTCGCGGCGGCAGGGGTACGGCCGCACGCTCGATCGCCGTCTTGTGGGGAGTTGCCGTCTCGACCGGATGGTCCGAACCATCAGACTCGCGCGGTTCGCGGTCAGCGCTCGCCGACGCCATGGCGGGCAGAGGCATGTCGGCAAACCCGGTCTCGGGAGCCGCCGCCGAGATCGGAGCCGCCGCACGCGTCGCGGCGGCATCCATGTGGGCGACCTCGCCGGCGATATGGCCGCCCGCTTCGATGATGATGTTGGCGTAGCGGATGGTGCCCTCGACCACGCCGCCCGATCGCACGATCAAACGGTCCCGAGCCAACAGTTCGCCGTTAAAGCGGCCGGCGATGTCCGCTTCCTCCACGTCGATGGTCCCCGAAAACACGCCGCTGGCGGCCACCTGGATGTGCCGGGCATCGGTGCGCGACAGATCCACGGAGCCTTCGACGATGAGCGTGTCGCAGGACGTCACCTCGCCCTTCAGGCAGATGTCGCGCCCGACGATCAGCCTGCGGCCCTCGGAAGACGCGGCAGCAGGGCCCGCCGGGACCGCTTTTGCGGCCGGGGCGACCGGGGCCGCCGCGGCAGCAGCGGCCGGCGGCGCGCTGGGACGCCGAGCCGGTTCCTGGGCGTTCGCGGCCGACGCCGGGCGCGCCGGCGGTGTCGCCGCTTTGCGACTGGACGACCGCATGAGCAGGGCATCCAAGTCTTCGTCGCTGACCGGGGTTGGCGCCGACTGGCCCGGTGACCGATCGCCGTCCTTTTTCCGTCCAAACATCTCGCCACTCCTCATGTCATCCGGCCGATCGGGCGGCCGGGTTGATTGTCGCAGATCACGCCTGTTGGCTGCTCCGGGATTGGAACAGGTGCACCATCGCGGCGGTGCCGATGACCGGTGCCAGCAAGTTGACGACAGGCACCGTCAACAGCAGGGCAATCACCAAGCCCGCGAGAAACAGGTCGCCGCGATTGCGATGCCGATGGGCTCGCACCGCCCGCGGATCCAGCCGGCGGGCCGCCACCACCTCGAAATACTCGCGACCCAGAAGATAGCCATTCATGCCGTAGTAGACAAAAGGGAAAACCGGCGGCACCAGAAGGAACAGCAAAACCACGAGGTTGAGGGCCACCATCACCACCAACAGCCGCACCGTCATCCAGACGGTCTCGAGAATCGCCACGTCGCGGGGCGGCGGCAGGCCGGGGTAGTGGCGCCGTTCCACCGCCTCCGCGACCCGTTCGAGGAACAGGCTGGAGCAGGCGCTGACCACCGGCGGGAACAGGAACCAGGTGATGATCAGGATAGCGAAACCGCCGAGCACGTCGACGACCGTGTCGAGCCACGTGTCGTCGAACAACGTGGTGTCCCGGATCAGCCAGCCGACGCCCAGCCAGAGCAGGACGAAGACAGCGGCGGCCAAGGCGATGCCGAGCCAGACGACGCTGCGGGCGCGCGGGTCGGAGAGCTGGCCAAGAGCCTTGGCGTAGGCGGAGACGATCGACATGGCAAAGCCCCTGGCCCACTGCGATGTGAGCCGCTGATGTAGCCGCCGCCGCGGCGACGGGCAACCGGCGGCTCACATCGCACCCGTCCTTGCCGTAGACGGGGCGCCGACTATACTGCCGCCACCCACGCGCACCGACCGACAGCGAGGCCCCCGGACATGAGCTCTCCCGACATCGACGTCGTCGGCGTCGGCAACGCCATCGTCGACGTGCTCGCCCATGCCGACGACGCGTTTCTCGACGCCCTGTCCCTGGACAAGGGAACGATGACGCTGATCGACGAAGCGGCGGCGGCGGCCCTCTACGACAGCATGGGACCGGCCGTCGAGGTCTCCGGCGGATCGGCGGCGAACACCATTGCCGGCGTCGCGTCGCTGGGCGGGGCCGGCGCGTTCATCGGCAAGGTGTGCAATGATCAGCTCGGCGCGATCTTCCGCCACGACATCCGCTCGCTCGGCATCGTTTTCGAGACGTCGCCGGCGGCCAACGGACCGTCGACCGCCCGCTGCCTGGTGCTGGTGACACCCGACGCCCAGCGCACCCTGCAGACCTATCTGGGTGCCGCCGCCCAACTCGCGCCGGACGATATCGACGGCGCGCTGATCGCGCGGTCGAAGATCACGTACCTCGAGGGATATCTGTGGGATCCACCACCGGCGAAGGAAGCCTTCGTGCTGGCGGCGAAGCTGGCGCACGCGGCCGGCCGGCGGGTGGCGCTCAGCTTGTCCGACCCGTTTTGCGTCGACCGGCATCGCGCGGACTTTCGGGCTCTGGTCGGCGAGCACGTGGATGTCCTGTTCGCCAACGAGGACGAGATCGTTTCGCTCTATCAGGTGCACTCGTTCGACGACGCCGTGCAGCACGTGCGCGGGCACTGCGAAATCGCCGTGTTGACGCGTTCGGAGAAAGGCTCCGTCGTCCTCGCCGGCGACGACGTCCACATGATCGACATCGAGCCCGTCGACGAAGTGGTCGACACCACCGGGGCGGGCGATGCATATGCGGCGGGCTTCCTCTACGGGCTCACCCATCACTACCCGCTCGCTGCCTGCGGACGGATCGGGGCGATCGCGGCGGCCGAGGTGGTCAGCCACGTCGGCGCCCGTCCCGAAGTGGCGCTCGCCGATCTCCTGAAACTGAAACTCCCGTGACCGCCGCCGCCGGTCGCTTCGCCGGTTGGCAGGCGGCGGCCCGCGTCTACGCCGACCGGCGGGTGCTCGCCATGGTGTGCCTCGGCTTCGCCAGCGGCCTACCCTATGGCGCGGTCGTCGGTGCGCCCTTGACCGCGTGGCTCGCCGAGTCCGGCATCAGCAAGACCGGCATCGGCCTGTTCGTGCTGGTCGGCCTTCCCTACACCGTCAAATTCCTGTTCGCGCCGTTCATCGACCGCCTGCCGTTGCCGGGTCTCACCGGGCGCCTCGGCCGGCGGCGCGGGTGGGCGCTGATCGCCCAAGTGGGCGTGCTCATGATGCTCATCTGCCTCGGCCTGTCGCCGCCGGATGAAAGGCTGCTGTGGACGGCGGTGTTCGCCACCGCGGCGGCGTTCGCGTCGGCCTGCCAGGACGTGGTGGTCGACGCCTACCGGGTCGAGATCCTCGAAGAGTCGAAGGCGGCGGCCGGTGCTGCGACCCTGGTTTTCGGCTATCGCATTGGTCTGCTGTTCGCAGGCGCCGGCGGATTGATGCTGGCCGACCTGGTGCCGTGGTCCGTGGTGTTCACGGTGCTCGCCCTGGCGATGGTGGTGGGGATGATCACCATCGTCCTCAATCCCGAGCCGCGACCGCTGCTCGCGGCCGCCCTGGAAAACCAGCACAAGGCGGAAGCCTTTCTCGAACGCAACCAAGGACTGCCGAAGCCGCTGGCGGAGGCGCTGGCGTGGCTCTATGCGTCGGCACTCTGTCCCCTGTTGGAGTTCATCGGGCGACGCGGCTGGATCACCATCATCGCCTTCATCTTTCTCTACAAGTTCGGCGACGCCGTGCTGTCGGTGATGCGAACACCGTTCCTGCTCGAACTGGGCTTCACCAAGACGACAATTGCCGAAGTGGATAAACTGTTTGGATTCTTCGCCATCATTGCCGGCGGGCTGTTGGGGGGGCTGCTGCTGACACGCATCGGGCTGATGCGCGGGCTGCTCATCTGCGGCGTGCTGATGGCCTTGTCCAACCTGATGTTCGTCGTTCAGGCTTTGGTCGGGGCCAGCGTGCCGGTACTGGCGCTGACCGTCGCCGTGGAGAACCTCACCACCGGCATGGGGACGACGGCGTTTGTCGCCTTCCTGACGAGCCTCTGCAATGTCAACTACACGGCGACCCAGTATGCGCTGCTGTCGTCGGTCATGGGCTTCTCGCGGACCGTGATGTCTTCGGGCGCCGGCTGGCTCGCCGATCAGGTGGACTGGCCGACGTTCTTCGTGCTCACCACCATCGCCGCCGTGCCGGGGCTGGTGCTGCTCGTCTGGATGATGCGCACGGCCCCCACAGCGGAAGCCTCTCCCGACACCGGCTAGGGGATCGAAGCTGACGCTTGCATCCGAAGCGTCAGACCGGTCGATCCACTAAGCTTTTGATCTGGTGGTTCGATTCATCCAACGACCGGGACCGATCCGTTAGCATCGAACCATCGGCTGTGCTAGGGTCCGAACCCACCTTGAATTCCATGAACCGCAGGCAACCCTATGGACCTCTCCAAGATCCCCGTCGGCAAGAATCCACCCTACGATGTCAATGTCGTCATCGAAATCCCGCTCGGCGGCAACCCGGTGAAGTATGAGCTGGACAAGGAGTCGGGCGCCATCTTCGTCGACCGGTTCCTGCACACCGCCATGTACTATCCGTTCAACTACGGTTTCATCCCGCACACCTTGTCCGAGGATGGCGACCCGGTCGACGCCGCCGTGCTGAGCCAGGTGCCGGTGACGCCGGGGGTGATCATCCGCTCGCGGCCCGTCGGCGTGCTGATCATGGAGGACGAAGCGGGGCTCGACGAAAAGATCCTTTCGGTGCCGGTGGATGACCTGCACCCGTTCTACGCCGACATCGCCTCCTACCGCGAGTTGCCAACGATCCTGCGCGAACAGTTCGCCCATTTCTTCGGTCATTACAAGGACCTGGAAAAGGGCAAGTGGGTCGAAGTGAAGCGCTGGGGCGAGGCCGAGGAGGCGTTTGATCTGATCCGCAAGGCCGTCGATCGCCTCGCCGCCGAGAAGACCGGCGGCTGATCGCAGAAGGCGAGTGGCGGCCGCTGGGGTTCGCGGCCGCATTCGCTTCGCCTCCGTCAACTTTCGCGGAAGCTGCGCTCCAGCGACTGCAACAAAGGTTGCAGAAGGTAGTCGAGCATCGACCGCTCGGTCGTCGTGATGTAAACCTCCGCGGGCAGACCGGGCGTCAGCTCGATGTCGGGCGCGCGTTCGCGCAGCACATCGCCGTCGACCCGGACCTTGGCGGTGAAATAGGGCATGCCGGTGCGCTCGTCCTCCAGCACGTCGGCGGCCACGTAGAACACTTCCCCGGGGATCCGCATGACCGTCCGCTGCGGGTAGGACGGAAACGTCACATGGGCCTCAAGGCCGCGGTGGACCTGGTCGATCTCCTGCGGCGGCAGACGGACGTCGATGATCAGTTCGTCGTTGGAGGGAACGATCTCGAGGACCGGCTCGCCCGGACGGATGACGCCGCCGGGGGTCTTGAAGCGGGGATTCAGCACGGTGCCCGCCACCGGCGCGACGATCGTGGTGCGTGACAGCCGATCGAGGCTCTCATGGATTCGCTGCTCCACCTCGGTGCGCTGCGCCTGAACGTCGGCCAGCTGGCCGTCGATCGCCTCGACGCGGTCCGTGGTCAAATTGATGATCTGCAGCTTGGTTTCGCCGATCGCCTCCTCGGATCGGGCGATGCGCGAGATCAACTCACCCTCGGTGCCCATCAGCTCGGCTTCCGCGCGCTGCAGCGCGAGCAGGCGCGGCTTGCGTTCATAGCCCTGGCGGACCAGGTCCACGACCGTCGCGATCTCTTCACGGATCAGCTCGTTCTGGCGGCGCGCGCCGGCAAGCTGCCGCTCGGCGCCGAGAATCTGTTGATCGAGCTGGGCGATACGCTGTTGCAGGATGGCCTCGCGGCTTTCGGTGTTGGCACGCCGCGTGTTGAGCTGGTTGACCTGCTGCAGGATCACCGCCTGCACCTCCGGATCCGTCTCGTCCGCGAGCGACGGGTGATCGAAGACGATCTCGGTGGCGCCGACCCGTTCCGCCCGCAGCCGCGCCTCGGTGGCGGCGAGCGTGCGCAGGCGGGTCCGGAGCGTTCCGACCTCGGCCTGGGCGATGATGTCTTCCAGCACATACAGCGGCTGGCCCGCCTCGACGACGTCGCCGCCGCGCACCAGGATCTCGCGGATGATGCCGCCTTCAAGATGCTGCACGGTCTGGCGCTGTCCTTCGGGGCTGACCATGCCGGAGGCGATCGCGGCTCCGGAGAGCCTGGACGTCGCCGCCCAGACGCCGCCGATCACGAAGAACACCAACAGGATGACAAGGCCGATGAGCGCGGTGCCGCGAATGTCGTAGAGCAGCGGCGGCGATGGCGGCGCCGCTTGCGGGATCTGCGGAATGGTGAGTGCGCGCGAGGTCATGACGGCGAACCCCCTCCCGATGGTTGTGCGGTGGCGCCGGCGGTCGGCGGCTGCGGCGGTCGCGGCCGCTGGTCGGTCACCGCCTGCGGCCGCAACCGCGTCAGCACCTCATCGCGCGGTCCGAACAGTTCCATCCGGCCCTCGCGCAGCACCAACAGCTTGTCCACGGGCCGGAGGATGCGGACGTGGTGGGCGACCAGGACGACGGTGGCTCCCCACCCCTTGGCCTGGCGCAGGGCGTTATTCAAGGCGTCCTCGCCCTCGCTGTCCAGGTTGGCGCTGGGCTCATCGAGAACGATCAGCTTCGGCTTGCCAAACAGGGCCCGGGCAAGGCCGAGGCGTTGGCGCTGGCCGCCGGAGAGATAGGCGCCACCCTCGCCGATCGGCGTTTCGTAGCCATGGGGCAGGTGCAGGATCATGTCGTGGACGCCGGCGGCGGCCGCGGCTTCGACGACCATCTGCGGGTCGGGGTCGGGATCGAGGCGGGCGATGTTGTCGCGCACGCTGCCGGAGAACAGCTCCACATCCTGCGGCAGATAGCCGACGAACGGCCCCAACTGCTCGGCCGGCCAATTGAAGATGTCGGCGCCATCCAGCCGCGCGCGTCCCCGCGTCGGTCGCCACGTGCCGACCAGCACCTTGCAGAGCGTCGTCTTGCCCGACGCCGACGGTCCGATGATCCCGAGCGCCTCGCCGGGGTCGATGGTGAAATGGATGCCGTTGAGCACGGGCTGCTCGCGCCCGGGCGGCACGAAGATCACCTGCTCGCAATCGACCCGGCCGACCGGCGCCGGCAGCGGCATCGGCTCGCCACTGCTCGGGATTTTCTCGACAAGGGTCTTCAGCCGCCCATAGGCGTCGCGCACCGAGACCATGCTCTTCCAGGCGCCGATTGCCTGTTCGATGGGGGCGAGGGCGCGGCCGAGCAGGATCGAGGCGGCGATCATGCCGCCCGAAGACAGCTCCGCCTGCAACACCAGGTAGGCTCCGGCGCCGAGGATCAGGATCTGGACGAACATGCGGACGAACTTGGAGAAGCCGAGCAGGTTGGCGTTCAGATCGCCGGCCCGCACCTGCAGGTCGAGCACCGCGGTGTCGCGGTCGGCCCAACTGCGCAGGAACCCCGGCAACATGCCCATGGCGTGGAACACCTCGGCGTTGCGCATCGCCGAGTCGGCGCGCTGCATGTTGGCGATGCCCATCTGGCCCGCCTGCTTGAGCGCCTGGCGCGACAGGACCTCGTTGAGCAGCGCGATGGCAAACAACACCACCGCCGCGCCGATGGCGATCATCCCCAGCATCTCATGCATCAGGTAGATGACGGCGAGGAAGATCGGCACCCAGGGGGAGTCGAAGACCGTGTTGACCGCGGGGCTCGACATGAAGCCGCGGATGGTCTGCAGATCGCGTAACGGCTGAGCACCGCTGTGGATGCCGAACCGCGTGCCGGCCATGCTGGTGCTGATCAACTCGGGCGCGAGGCGCCGCCCCAGCCAACGGCTCATGCGGTGCAGCAACCGGCTCCGGATCATTTCCAGCAGGCCCATCACCAGGACCGCGATGCCGGCAATCAGCGTCAGATAGACCAGCGTCTCGACGCGACCGCTGGACAGGACGCGGTCGAAGGTCTGCATCATGTAGATCGGCGAGGTCAGGATCAGCACGTTGATGAACAGGCTGAACACGCCGACGAACACAAAGCCCGACCGACATTCCCTCAGGGCGGCGCGCAAAGACGATGTCTTGGATTTGGCCATCAATGGTCAACCGTTTGTGGTGGCGGCTGCCGGTTCCGGTTCGACACCAAACCGGCGGCCTTCGATCCAACACCCCCAATTGGGTCTTGGCTGGGCCCCAAAATGATCGGCGACGGTTAAGAAAGCATGCTACGCGGCTGGCAGGGCGCTGCTGGCACGTCACGGCACCGTATAACCGATGCGGATGCGAAAGGCCAGTTTGCGCGGCGAGCGACCGCGCCTAATGCAGCGGTACATCCAATGAACGCACGGCCGCTGCACGCATCCTGTTGAGTCTCCTGCACATTTGACACGTGCGACGGAATCAGCCGAACGTCTCAGATGTGCAGTAGGGTAGCAGACGGTGGGCGTGCAGCGCCGCGTCGTGGGGCAGGCAGGCGTCGGCGATGCAGCGAGCCGCCGATCTCGGTGTCGTAGCGATGAATGATGGCGTCGGGTGACCATCAGCCGGATGTGGACGGGGCGTTGCGCGGATTGTCGACGGCATCGTGGCTGCCGAGAGGAGGTGGCGAAGCATCAATGGTCACGGCAACGTGCCTCCGGCGACGGGCGCGAACCGGCGGCTCAAACGGTTCGTACATTCACGGCGGCGGAAAGTGACGCTAAGCTGTCGCCCGCGCGCCGTCCCGCCATGCGGTCGGGCGGAACCACGGGAGAAGGTCGGTCACCCATGCACGCGGCGACACTGCGACGGCCGATCCGCCGGCGATGAAGGTCCTCTCGAGATTTCGCCACATCCTCGCGCCCTGCGCCGCCCTCTTCGTCGCGCTGACCGCCATGATCTCGGCGAACGTGCCGATCGCCGGCGCGCTGATCGCGGGCGCCATCACCTGGGGCGCCGCGGCGTTCGCGCTCGCCCCCGGCAAACCGTCGGAGGGGCCCACAAGTCCCAAGGATCCGCCCGCCAACGGAGCGTCGCGGCTTCCGGTCTTGACGGGTGACGATGCGTCGACGGAAAGTGGCGGGACGAATTCACCACAGACACCCGTGAAAGGGAGACGACGATGAAGGTTTTCAGGCTGGTGGCCGCCTTGGCGCTTGGCCTCGTGCTTGCGGTCCCCGCGATCGCCGCGGAGAAACTGCGCATCGGCACCGAGGGCGCGTATCCGCCGTTCAACCAGATCGACGCAAGGGGTCGCGTGTTCGGCTTCGACATCGACATCGCGCGGGCGCTCTGCCGGGAAATGGGCATGGAGTGCGAGTTCGTGACGCAGGACTGGGACGGCATCATCCCGGGGCTGCTGGCGC
>CAZBWP010000040.1:0-8065 GCA_964495295.1 uncultured Rhodospirillaceae bacterium
TCCAGCGCGCCGAGGCCACGGCCGAGAATCAGCGTCGCCTGCAGGGTCGCGTCCAGGTTGCGCGTGGTGCTCTCGATCAGCGACAGCCAGAGCCGCGGGCCGGCGAACATGGCGTCGGGCCAAGCGCCGGTCGCCGGCAGGTGGTCATCGGCCAGGGTTTCCGGCGGCGGGTCGTGGCGGTCGGTGCTCAAGGCATGGTCTCCCGTGGGGCGGTTGCAGGCGGCATGGTACAGGCCCCGCGGGCGACCGACAACGGGTTTTTGTGCGCTGCGATATTCAACCCCTTGGCGCGGCGACCCCGCCGCCTGACGGTGCGCGGCGGCCCCGCCGCCGTCAGGTGATCACCGTCGCCCGCTCCCGCCCGGTCCGCGCCTCGATGTCGGAGACCTCGCAGGCGATCGTGATGAGGTCCTCGAGGGCCGTCTGGGTGGCGATGTCGTGTTTCGCCGGATCGGGCTCGAAGCGCTCGACGTAGATGCGCAAGGTCGCCCCCTCCGTGCCGGTTCCGGACAGCCGGAAGACGATGCGCGAGCCATCGGTGAAGCCGATGCGAATGCCCTGCCTGGTGGATACGCTGCCGTCGACCGGATCGGTGTAGGCGAAGTCGTCGGCGTAGGCGACCTCGTAGACGCCGAGACGCCGACCGGGAAGACCGGCCAGCCGCTCGCGCAGGCTGTTCATCAGCGCGTCGGCGGCATCGCTGTCGACACCTTCGTAGTCGTGCCGCGAGTAGAAGTTGCGGCCGTAGGTGCGCCAATGCTCGCGGACGATCTCGCTCACCGCCTGTTTGCGCACCGCCAGCACGTTCAGCCAGAACAGCACCGCCCACAGCCCGTCCTTCTCGCGGATATGATCGGAGCCCGTGCCGAAGCTTTCCTCGCCGCACAGCGTGGCCTTGCCGGCGTCCAGCAGGTTGCCGAAGAACTTCCAGCCGGTCGGCGTCTCGTAGCAGTCGATGCCCAGCGCCTCGGCCACCCGATCGGCGGCCTGGCTGGTGGGCATGGAGCGGGCGATCCCGGCGAGACCGTCGCGATAGCCGGGTGCCAGGGTGGCGTTCGCCGCCAGCACCGCGAGGCTGTCGCTCGGCGTGACGAAGAAGCCGTTGCCGAGGATCATGTTGCGGTCGCCGTCACCGTCGGACGCGGCGCCGAAGTCCGGCCCGTCCGGCCGGTTGAGCGCCGCCACCAGATCGTGGGCGTGGGCGAGGTTCGGGTCGGGATGACCGTGCCCGAAATCCTCCAGCGGGATGCCGTTGATCACGGTGCCGGCGGGCGCCCCGAGACGCGTCTCGAGAATGTCGCGCGCATAGGGTCCGGTGACGGCGTGCATGGCATCGAAGCACATGCCGAACCTGTCCGAGCGGAAGAGGTCGCGGATGGCATCGAAATCGAACAGCGTCTCCATCAGCTCGGCATAGTCGGCGACCGGGTCGATCACCTCGACCCGCATCCCGTCCAGGTCGAAGGTGCCGATCGTGTCCAGGGTGACATCGGCGGCATCGCTGATCCGGTACTCCGTGATGACGCGGCTCCGCGCGAACACCGCGTCGGTCACCTTCTCCGGCGCGGGGCCGCCGTTCCCGGTGTTGTACTTGATGCCGAAATCCTCGTCGGGGCCGCCCGGGTTGTGGCTGGCCGAGAGGATGATGCCGCCGAAGGCCCGGTGCTTGCGAATGACGCACGACATCGCCGGCGTCGACAGGATGCCGCCCCGCCCGACCAGCGCCCGGCCGAAGCCGTTGGCGGCCGCCATCTTCAGGATGATCTGAATGGCCTCGCGGTTGTAGTAGCGGCCGTCGCCGCCCACCGCCAGCGTCTGCCCTTGAAAGCCTTCGAGACCATCGAAAATGGATTGAACGAAGTTCTCGAGATAGTGCGGCTGTTCGAACACCTTGACCTTCTTGCGCAGGCCGGAGGTTCCCGGTTTCTGCCCTTCGAACGGCTCGGTCCGGACGGTTCGTGTCGCCATGTCGCTCGCTGCTCCCCCCTAAAATAACCGGTCCCCGAAAACGGGTCGATTCGCGCGCCGCCGACCGCGGACCATCGCGTCCGGCCAACCTGCATCCAGTGAAACAACCCCTCGGATCGTGCGGCGCACACCCTAGCAGGCGCGAATCGCTTCGCCAACGGGCAAGCAACCGGCGCGCCGGCACGCCGCGGCAGCCTTCGCCCCTCGCCGATTTTCGCCACCAAAAGAACGGCTTGGCGGGCCGCTGTCGGCGCGGGAAACGCAGATCTTGAACAACGGGCCGTTGACGATTGATTTTAAGGATAATTGTGGCATTTGCATGGTGCCGTGGCTTGCGCTAGAGTCGGGGCCACAGGGCCAGAATCGGGCAAGGGGGACCTTCCGCATGCAGCGTTCTACGCAGCTCCGGCGATGGGCCGTGACGACGCTCCTGATCGTCGCCACCGGTGTTCTGACCTTGTCGTCCCAGCCGGCGATGGCCCGCAACGCGGCAATGGTCGTCGACGCCGATACCGGGCGCATCCTGCACGCCGTTAACGGCGACACCCAGCTCTATCCCGCGTCGCTGACCAAGATGATGACCCTCTACATGGCGTTCGAAGCGCTCGACCGCGGCCATATCAGCCTGGACACGCGCATCCGCATGTCGCCGCAGGCGGTGGCGCAGCCGCCGTCGAAGCTGGGCCTGAAGGTCGGCGCCTCCATCACCGTCAGCAACGCCATCCAGGCGCTGGTCACCAAGTCGGCGAACGACGTGTCGGTCGCCCTGGCCGAGGCGCTCGGCGGCACGGAGAGCCGGTTCGCCGTGATGATGACCGAACGGGCGCGCAGCCTCGGCATGACCCGCACCACCTTTCGCAATGCATCGGGCCTGCCCAACACGGGCCAGCTGAGCACCGCCAGGGACATGGCAACCCTGGCGCTGGCGCTGCTCCGCCATTATCCCCACCACTATCGCTATTTCTCGACCCGCAACTTCACGTATGGCGGCCACTCCTATCACAATCACAACCGGCTGCTCGGCAGCTATCCCGGCGTCGACGGGATCAAGACCGGCTACATCCGCGCGTCGGGCTTCAACCTGGTGGCGTCGGCCAAGCGCAACGGCCGGCGCATCGTCGGCGTCATCTACGGCGGCGAGACCTCGGCGTCGCGCAACCAGGACATGGCGCGGCTCCTCGACAAGGGCTTCCGGGAGATCAATACCGCAAGCCTGCCCGGCACACCCCACGACGTGGTCGGCGCCCAGCTCGCCAATCGCGGCGCAGCGAACGATACCGTCGGCACCCAGTTCGTCAGCCGCGGCGCGGCGGACGATACGGTCGGCACCCAGCTCGCCAGCCGTTCCGCCGTGATGGCGTCGACGCCGACGTGGGTGGTGCAGGTCGGTGCCTTCCGGGCCCGCGACGTGGCAACCAAAACGGCGCGCGATGCCGCGCGTCACGTGCGCTCCGTGATGCCGGGCAGCGAGCCACAGGTGCACCGCTCGCGCAGCGGCAATGGCACGGTCTTCTACCTCGCCCGGGTCGCCGCCGGGAACCAGCGACAGGCCGAGGAAGCCTGCCGGGTGCTGGAACGGCGCAGCTTCCGCTGCCTGACGCTGCACCAGGCCAACGGCACAGGCGTCGCCGCCGCCCGCGTCGACGCGCCGCGGATCGCCCCGCCGACCGCCAAGCCGCCCACCGTCCTCGCCGCCGCCGAACCGGCGTTCGCCGAGCCTGAGATCGTCGAGGCTTCCGGCAGCGCCCCGGACGGGTCGTGGGGCGTCCAGGTCGGCGCCTTTCCGGTGCGGGAAATGGCCGAGCGGACCGCCGCGCACGCGCTGATGACCGTGCCGGGCCCGCTCGGACAGGGTGCGCCCACGATCGAGCCGTTGACCGCCGGGGCGCATACCACCCTTTACCGCGCCCGCGTCATCGGCATCACCCGGGAGCAGGCCGAGGAAGCCTGCCGCCGCCTCGAAGGCCACGACTTCCCCTGCCTCGTCGTCCGCCTCTGAGCCCGTCGCCGGACTCGTCCCCGCGCCTCCCGGCCGACGCCCCAGGCCAGGGATCCATCGGCTCGACGAGGCCGACCGTTGGCGCCCATCCTTTAGCATCGAAGCCCTAATCGGCGATGCCGCAGCGGCGCAGGTGGGCGAGGTATCGCCGCTTGTGGCGGCGTTGCCACACGGCGAGCGACCATGCCTCGGCCGTCGCCGGAACGCCCGCGTGGGGCAGAAAGACGCGGGCGCGCACGACCACGCCGCCGCGCGGCCGCACCAGCACCTCGCCGAGGGCGTAATCGCCGCCCTCGAAACGGATCAACCGGGCAACATCGGTTGCGCCGAGGCCGCTCACCAGCACGCCGTCGATCCGGCCGTTCTCCTCCGGCAGCAGCAGCGGATAGCTGGCGCCGGCGCGAACGACCCGCCGCCAGCCGTGCACGTCGGCCGGACGACGCGCCGCGCGCGGGATCGGCCGCCGCACCACCGCGTCCAACACGTCGGCGTCGATCAGCGTCCCGTAGAAAAAGAAGACCCCCGGCGCTCTCAGCATCGCCGCCGCCACGGCGGCCGGCAGGGCGTCCCCTGGGTGGCGGAGCCGATGGGGGCCGCCGGGTGTGCAAGCCGGGGCCGCGCGCCCGACCAGAGCGTCACGTGTGGGTTGCCTAGCATCGGGATGTCGCCCAGAAAAAGCCGTCTCGATGCGCGCTAAGTCCTTGAAACATTCCAGACCACGTTGAAATCAAACGGTGCCGCTTTTCACGACGTTCGCAACTGTATGCTTTTGTCGCCTTTTGTCGCCTTTTGTCGGTGTCTTCGCCATTCGCTGGCCCCACTAACTGGCCACCCTGACTGGCCGTCGGCGCCGCCACACGCCGCCCGGCAGCAAGAGATATCCGCCCCGGCGCGGCCGTCAAGCGAACCGCGCGGCGGCAGCCGCCATCGGACCGCCGGACCCGTGAAACCAATTCTTAAGCGAGATGCGTCACGGTGCTCAGAGCGATTTTGAACGAAACCTGCGCGCCCTCCGCCGGAGGCCATCGCAACGACGACAACGCTCGGGGACCCCTTGTCGCGCGCAGAACAGGTTCCGTGTTCGGGAGTCGGTCTCAAATCCATGGCGAATGGGTCGGTCGTCACCAATGGGAGCCTGACGGTTCCGTCAGCCACCGCGTCCGACACATTCGGGGCCGCACCCGAGGAGCGTGACGCCGGGCGGATCCTGCTGATCGACGATGACGAAGGCACGCGCATCGCCGTCGGCAGCGCGCTTCGCTGCGAAGGCTACCTGGTCGAGGAAGCCGCCGACGGGATCGTCGGCATCGAGGCGTTTCGCCGGGCACCGCCGGACGTGGTGCTGCTCGACGTGCTGATGCCCTGCGTCGACGGCTTCGAGACCTGCCGGGCGATCCGCGCCCTGCCGGAAGGCCGTCTCGCGCCGATCGTCATGATCACCGGCCTCGACGACTTGGAGTGGATCGACACGGCGTTCGAGGCCGGCGCGACGACCTTCTTCCGCAAGCCGCTCAACTTCCAGATGCTGGGCCGGCGCCTGCGCTACATCATCCGCTCCAAGCGGGTCTACGACAAGCTGCAGGCCAGCGAGGCGCAACTGGCGCACGCCCAGCGCCTCGCCAAGATCGGCCACTGGGAGTGGCGGCGGTCCAGCAGGACGGCCCAGTGCTCCCGCAGCCTGTGCGAAATTCTCGGTCTGCCCCAGGGCGCCGCCTCGCTCTCGTTCGCGGCCTTCCTCGACCTGATCGAGCCGATGGGCCGCGCCGGCGTGGCGAGGGAGATCCGGCGCTCGATCCGCCAGGGCCAGCGGCTCAGGCTGGAACACTGGATCGTCTCCGAGGGCACCGGCGAGAAGTTCATCTATCAGGAAGCCGAGATTTATCGGGACGGCCGCGGACGCATCACCCGCATCGTCGGCATTGCCCAGGACATCACCGAGCGCAAGCTCACCGAAGAGCGCATCAAATTCCTGGCGTACTACGATCCGACCACCGGGCTGCCCAACCGCTCGCTTCTGAAGAACCTTCTGGAAACCGCGCTGAAGCGCGACGGCGCGCCGTCCGGGAACCCGGCCGTGCTGTTCATCGATCTCGACAATTTCAAGAAGATCAACGACATCTTCGGCCATGACGTGGGCGACAGCCTGTTGCGCGCCGCCGCCGAACGGCTGTTCACGTCGCTGCGCATCGGCGACGCCGTCTCGCGCCATGGCACCAAGTTCCACGTCATCGACTTCTCCCTGCCCGGCCGCGCCGCCGCCACCCGCCACGGCGGCGACGAGTTCGTGGTGCTGCTGACCGACATCCGTTGCGCCGATGGCGCGGCCGCCGTGGCGCGGCGCATCGCCGGCGTGCTGTCCGAAAGCTTCAGCGTCGGCGACCGCGAGGTGCCGATCACCGCCAGCATCGGCATCGCCATGTATCCGCAGGACGGAGCGACCGGCGAAACCCTGCTGAAGAACGCCGAGGCGGCGATGTACGACGCCAAGGCGCAGGGCCGGAACTGCCACCGCTTCTTCTCCCATCACCTGCAGCACAAGCTGATGCGCAAGATCTCCCTGGAGGTGGACCTGCGCGAGGCGATCCGGCGCGGCGAACTGGTCCTCTACTATCAGCCGAAGCTGGATCTGCGGGGCGATCGGATCGTCAGCGCCGAGGCGCTGCTGCGCTGGGAGCACGCCTCCGGGACGATCATTTCGCCGGCGGAGTTCGTGCCGATCGCCGAGGAAACCGGTTTGATCGTGCCGATCGGCGAATGGGTGATCCGCGAGGCCTGTGCCCAGGCGGCCGCCTGGCAGAGCGCCGGCCTGCCGCCGTTGAAGGTGGCGGTCAACCTGTCCGCCGGACAGTTCGTGCAGCGCTCGCTCAAGTCCCGGATCGCCGAATCCCTGCGCGACAGCGGGCTTGCCCCCAACAACCTGATCCTGGAGCTGACCGAGAGCGTTCTCGTCGACGACATGGAACTCAGCGTCGACGTGCTGAAGGCGATCAAGGCGCTGGGCGTCGGCATTTCGATCGACGACTTCGGCACCGGCTACTCGTCGCTCAACTACCTGAAGCGGCTGCCGTTGAGCGAGTTGAAGATCGACCGCTCGTTCGTCGGCAATGTGCCCCAGGACCCCAGCGACGCCGCCATCATCAACGCCACCGTGGCGCTCGCCCACAACCTGGACCTGATCACCGTCGCCGAGGGCGTCGAGAACCGCGAGCAACTGGATTTTCTGCGGAGTGTCGGCTGCGATCAGGCGCAGGGCTTTCTGATCAGCCGGCCGCTGCCCGCCGCCGCGTTCGAGGCCTGGATGCGGGACGCCGCCGGCCGGACGATCGCGGCATAGCAAAGGCGCCGCCCGGCGGGGCGGCGCGTCACCCAGGACATCAAGGACGATCCTGGCGTGGGTGGCCGATCCCTCGGGCACCCGCAGGGTCAGGGCTTGACCGAACAGCCCTCGGCGAAGCAGGCGCAGGCGCCGGCGCAGGTGCAGATCAGGGTGGGGTGCATCTTGCGGCCGACCTCCATGGCGATGCGCTCCTCGTCGGCTGTCGCATAGAAGGCTTCGTTGACGCGGTCGCCGGCGCCGGTCGGGCTGATGCCGACCAGCCAGCCGCCGTCCACCTGTTCGACCGAGATCATGCCGTAGTAGTGCTTGTTGGGATAGGCGTTCCAGGCGGTGCGCTGGAACATGCGGATGGTGTTGAGAAAGGCGGCCGGCGTCGTCGGCGCGCCGACCGGGCTGGTGAAGGTTGTGGCGTCCATCACTGTCTCCTCTCTGGCCGGCGCCGGGGCGGGCCAGGCCCGCCACGTCCAGCCCCCGGCAAATCCGCCGGCGGGGACGACCGCCGCGGAGGGCTTCTCCAGGGCGCCAGGGTAGGGCTCGACCGGTTATCGGCCGGTTAACCGGCGGGCAGCCGACGGCCGGGCATCACGCCGCGAGCTTGTCCAGTTCGCGGGCGAGCTGCTCGCAGACGCGCGGGAACAGCACCTCGATGCGGGCGAGGAGCGCGTCGGCGCCGGCGGTCGTGCCATCCCGCCCCAGGAACTCCAGGTCCCGGCACAGGGCCGCCAGCGACAGGGCGCCCAGGTTGGCGCTGCTGGATTTCA
>CAZBWP010000040.1:8165-14016 GCA_964495295.1 uncultured Rhodospirillaceae bacterium
TCGCCGTCCACGGCCGACCGGCGCGCCACCTCGGAGGCGATATAGCGGGAGCGCACCACCGCTCCTTCCGCCGCCTCGACGCGCTCGAGGAAGGCAACCAGGGCGTGGGCCAGCGGCGCCTCGCTCGACGGCGACCCGGCGGCATCCCCGGGCAGCGCCTCGGCAATGCGATCGAGGGAGACGCCGTAGGTCAACAGGACGGAGACGAGGGCCGAGATGTCGCCGATCCCGCCGAGCGCCCCTTCGGCGCCGATCCCGCCGAGCGCCGCGTCGGCACCGCCCTGCCGGGCCGCCGGCACGACACCTTCGATGGTGCCGTCGGGGTCGAAGGCGACGACCAGCGATCGGGCCGCTCCGCCGTGCGCGAAGTCCACGTACTTGCACAGCCGGTGGCTCGGCAAGCTCGCGCTCGCGGCCGGCCGCTGGTTTCGCGCTTTGCGTTTCATGATCGCTCACTCCGTCGGCGGCTTCGGAATGGGGCTGGCGTCCACCCCGTTGCCCCGATCCTGCCCAGAATCGGGTTTCCGAACCGTCAACGAAGGAGCGATTTGGGGATCGGCGACCTGCCGGTCGCCAATTTGGGGATAGGCGACCTGCCGGTCGCCGCCGCCCTCAGGGCAGGGCGATCTCCGGCGGCTCGATGCCGCTGGCGCGCAACTGGCTGGTGAGCGCGGCGATCTGCCGGCGCAGGCCTTCGCCGTCCGCCGCCTCGCAGCGGCCGACCAGCACCGGCTGGGTATTGGAGGCGCGCAGCAGCCACCAGCCGCCGTTGGAGACGACGCGGACGCCGTCGATGGCAATGACCTCGACGCCGCCGGCCCCGTTCAGCCGCGCCCGCACCTCCTCGACCACCTGGAACTTGCGCTCCTCGGGGCAGTCGAAGCGCAGTTCCGGGGTGTTGAGCAGCGCCGGCATGGCATCGCGCATCTCGGCCAGGGTGGCCGTGGCGTTGCCGAGGATCGAGAGCAGGCGCACGGCGGCATAGAGGGCGTCGTCGAAGCCGTAGTAGTCGTGGGCGAAGAAGATGTGGCCGCTCATCTCGCCGGCGATCGGCGCGCCGGTCTCGGCCATCAGCGTCTTGATCAGCGAGTGGCCGGTGCGCGCCATCCGCGGCACGCCGCCGAGCCGCGTGATCTCGTCGAAGAACGCCTGGCTGGTCTTGACGTCGGCGATGATCGTGGCACCCGGCCGCGCGGCCAGCACCTCCCGCGCCAGGATCAGCAACAGCTGGTCGCCCCAGACCACCCGCCCCCCTGCGTCGACGACGCCGATGCGGTCACTGTCGCCGTCGAAAGCGATGCCGAGATCACTGCCCGTCTCGCGCACCTTCGCCTTCAGCTGTTCCAGGTTCTCCTCGACCGTCGGGTCCGGATGATGCGCCGGAAACGTTCCATCCACCGTGCCGTTGATCACCACGTGCCGGCCCGGCAGGCGGGCGAGCAGGCTGGGGAGCACCGCCGCGGCGGCGCCGTTGCCGGGATCCCAGGCGACGGCAAGCGGGCGCCCGGGAGCGAAGCCGGCGAGCAGCCGGTCGACATAGGCTTCCAGCACCGGCGCGTCGGCGACGGCGCCGGCGCCGCTCTCGAAATCCCCGGAGGCGGCGAGGCTGCCGATGGTGCGGATGTCCTCGCCGAAGAACGGCTTGCCCAGCAGCACCATCTTGATGCCGTTGTAGTCGGGCGGATTGTGCGAGCCGGTGATGATCAGGCCGCCATCGGTGGCCAGGTGATGGGTGGCGAAATACAGCATCGGCGTCGGCCCGCAGCCGATGCGCTTGACGTCGACGCCGCTGGCCGCGAGCCCGGCGACCAGCCGCGCCGCCAGGGCCGGCGAGCTGAGCCGGCCGTCGTAGCCGACGGCGACGGAGCGCCCGCCCAAGCGGCGCAGCCGCGTGCCGTAGGCGCGGCCGACCGCCTCGACGGCCGCCTCGGTCAGCGTTTCGCCGACGATGCCGCGAATGTCGTACTCGCGCAGGATGGTCGGGTGCAGGGTGACGGCAGCGGTCATGGCGGGGTCTCCGGCGCGCGGCGCGGCAAGGGACGGGCGGTCAGGGATCAGGCGCGCGGCAGCGAGGGCCGGCCGACGCAACTGTAGGAAAAGCCGAGGTTGGCCATTTCCTGGGGTTCGTAGACGTTCCGCAGGTCAACGACCACCGGCCGGGTGAGCAGGGACTTCACCCGGCGCAGGTCGAGACCGCGGAACTCGTTCCACTCGGTGACGATGCAGAGCGCATCCGCCCCCGCCATGGTGGCATAGGCATCGGCGCAATAGGCGACGCCCTCGGGCAGCAGCGCCTTCGCCTCCTCCATGCCCTCGGGATCATAGGCCCGCACGGTGGCGCCGGCCCGCTGCAACGCCGGAATGATCGCCAGGCTGGGCGAGTCGCGCATGTCGTCGGTGTTGGGCTTGAAGGTGAGACCCAGCACGGCGACCGTCTTGCCGTCGACGGACCCGCCACAGGCGGCGATCACCTTGTCGGCCATCCGGACCTTGCGCTCGTCGTTGTGGGCGATCACCGTCTCGACGATCCGCGCCGGACAGCCGACGTCCTGGGCGGTGCGCACCAGCGCCAGCGTGTCCTTGGGGAAGCACGAGCCGCCGTAACCGGGTCCGGGATGCAGGAACTTGCGGCCGATCCGACCATCGAGGCCGATGCCGCGGGCGACGTCGTGCACGTCGGCGCCGAGCTTCTCGCAGAGATCCGCCATCTCGTTGATGTAGGTGATCTTGGTGGCCAGGAAGGCGTTGGCCGCGTACTTGATCAGCTCCGAGGTGACGCGCGACGTGAAGACGATCGGCGTCTCGAACAGGTAGAGCACGCGGTAGAGCTGCCGCATCACCTCGCGGGCACGTTCACTGTCGGTGCCGATGACCACCCGGTCCGGGCGCATGAAATCGCTGATCGCCGACCCCTCGCGCAGGAACTCCGGGTTGGACACCACGTCCACGTCGGCGTCGGGCCGCTCCTCGCGGATGATCCGGTCGACCTCGTCGCCGGTGCCGACGGGCACCGTCGACTTGGTGATCACCACCGTGTAGCCGCGGAGCGCGTGGGCGATCTGGCGAGCCGCCGCATGCACGTAGGTGAGGTCGGCGTGGCCGTCGCCGCGACGGCTGGGCGTGCCGACGGCGATGAACACCGCGTCGGCCGCCGGCACGGCTTCGGCGAGGTCGGTCGAGAAGGCGAGCCGTCCGGCGCGGACGTTGCTCTCAACCAGGGCGTCCAGGCCCGGCTCGTAGATCGGGATCTCGCCCCGCCTCAGCCGGTCGATCTTGCCCTGGTCGGTATCGACGCAGACCACATGGTTGCCGAACTCGGCGAAACAGGCCCCGGAGACGAGGCCGACGTAGCCGGTGCCGATCATCGCGACGTTCATGAGACGTCCCCTACACCGACGCCACTTTCGGCGTCCGCTGCGGCGCCACCCCGGCGCCGCCGTCGGCGAGGCGGCGTTCGAGGATGCCGCGGAAGCCGCCGCCCAGATCCTCGCGACCGAGGGCGAAGGCGACGTTGGCTTCCAGATAGCCGAGCTTGGTGCCGCAATCGAACCGCTCGCCGGCGAAGCGGAGGCCATGGAAGGGCATCAGGCCGATGGCCCGCGCCAAGCCGTCGGTGAGCTGGATTTCCCCGCCGGCGCCCTGCTGCTGATGCTCGAGGATGGAGAGCACGATGGGCTGAAGGATATAGCGGCCGATGATGCCGACGGTGGACGGCGCGTCGGCCGGCGACGGCTTCTCCACCAGCCCACGCGCCCGCACCAGGCGGCCGTCGTCATGCTCCAGATCGAGAATGCCGTAGCTGCCCGTCCGGTCGGGCGCGACATCCTCGACGGCGACCAGATTGCCGCCGACCAGGGCGTGCGCCTCGACCATCTGCTTCAGGCAACCGGGCCGGGCGTTGATCAGGTCGTCGGCCAGCAGCACGGCGAACGGCTCGTCGCCGATGAAGTTGCGCGCACACCAGACGGCGTGGCCGAGGCCGAGGGGAAGTTGCTGGCGGGTGTAGGAAATGTGCCCCGGCTTCGGCATCCAGTCGAGCACCGAGCCCAGCGCCTTGCGGTCGTTGCGGGCGATCAGCGCGTGTTCCAGCTCCATGCAGTGGTCGAAGTGATTCTCGATGGCGTCCTTGGCGCGGCCGGTGATGAAGATGAACTCCTCGATCCCGGCTTCCTGGGCCTCCTCGACGGCATACTGGATCAGCGGCTTGTCGACGATCGGCAGCATTTCCTTCGGCATCGCCTTGGTCGCCGGCAGGAACCGCGTGCCGAGGCCGGCGACGGGGAAGACCGCCTTTCTGAGGGGTTTGGGCATGGCCGTTCCGACAGGTCGTTGGCAGGGGAGAGCGCGACACGCACGTTCGCGGGTGCCTTCTTGCCACAAACGCGCCCCCCGCCGCAACCTCGGCGGACACCAGGGGCTCAGCGACCGAGCAGCACCTGGCGGGCGCGGTTGAGCTGGGCCGCCAGCCAGTTGGAGCCGCCCTTGTCCGGATGGAGCGAGGCCATCAGACGGTGATAGGCCGCCTTGATCGCGGCGGCGTCGGCGCCGGGCTCCAGGCCGAGCACGGCATAGGCCTGCTCGCGCGTCATCGGACCGTCGAAGCCGGCGCCGCCGGTGGCACCACCGCCCTCGCCGCCCGTCTCATCGGCCCACGACCCATCAGCCCGGTCGCGCCAGTCCGGGTGGGTGCGATCGAGCCACGCCTCCAGCACCTGCGCCGACTGCGGATCGTCGATGCGGCAGGCGTCGAGCACCTCGAAGACCTCATGCTCGGCGAGCGACTCCAGGCGCCGGCCGGCGTACGGGCCATCGCGGATGGTGCCGTCCAGATTGCCGGTGTCGTGGTCGAGGACCATGTGCAGGTAGCGGGTGTCGACCTTCGACGTCCGCCCCCGCCCGCCGACGCCGGCCATGCGCGCGAACGTCTTGGCGGTGCCGTAGCCGCGCCACAGCCTGAGGGCCATCGGCAGCAGCACCGGCAGCGCGCCCAGCGCCCAGAGGAGCCGCCCGGAGACCGCCAGCCCGACGATCAACAGGCCGACGAGGATCAGCCCGAGCCACATCAGCCGCTCAGCCACGACCCTGGGCTCGGCCGTGACGAACCAGCGGTAGATCAGGAGCCCGCCGACCAGCACGGCGACGCCGAGCAGAAACGCGGGCAACACGGCGGCTTACCGGCTCCCCATCTGGTGGGCGATGCGCAACACCTCGCGCGACCGGCCCCGGCTAAAATCAGCAAGCGCCGGGCGACCGCCGGCGGCGAACACGGCGACGGCGGCAAGCAGGTCGCGCAGCATCCTGGGGCTCGCGGCATCGAATCGGCAACAGGCGCCGCCCGAGAGCCGCGCGATCTGCTCGAACGCGAAGGCGGCGACCGGGTCGCCCCCCTCGTGAAACACGAAGGCCGGCACGCCGCGCACGCCCAACTCGCCCGCCGCGGCGCCGAGCCGGTCGACGTCCTCCTCCATGCAGTCGCCGATGAACACCAGCGCGTTCACCGGCTGCTTCTGGGTCTCGTTGAGCGTGTGGCGCAGCACCTTCTGGATCTGCGTCTGGCCGGCGAGGCAGGTGACCCGGGTCATCATCCGCACCAGCTCGGCGGAGCGGGTGAGCCACGGGCTGACCTTGAACTCACCGAAACCGCGATAGAAGCAGAGCTGCAGCTCGAGGCCGCCGAGGGCATCGGTCTCGGTGAACATCTCGCCCTGGATGTGGGCCGCCCGGTCCCACGTCGGCTGCCGGCTGGCCGTCGCGTCCATGGCGAAGATCAGCCGGCCGCGTGTGCCCGTCTGGCGCGGCTTCGGCGCCGCCTTGACCTTGGCGAGAAACGCCGCGATGTCGCCATCGCGCG
>CAZBWP010000041.1:0-1793 GCA_964495295.1 uncultured Rhodospirillaceae bacterium
ATGGCCTACTTCGAGTGCCTGCACGAGGTGAAGCTGATCGTCGACCTGATCTACGAGGGCGGCATCGCCAACATGCGCTATTCCATCTCGAACACCGCGGAGTTCGGCGACTACACCCGCGGCGCGCGCATCATCACCGACGAAACCAAGGCGGAGATGAAGCGCATCCTCGACGAGATCCAGACCGGCCGGTTCGCCAAGGAATGGATGCTGGAAAATGCCGCCGGACAGCCCAGTTTCAAGGCGATGCGCCGGCGTGCCGCCCAGCACCCGATCGAGGACGTGGGCGAGCGGCTGCGCGGCATGATGCCATGGATTGCCGAGAAGAAGCTGGTTGACAAGTCGAAGAACTGACAACGCGGCGGCCATCGCCGAAGGCGGACGGCCAGAAGGCCGTCGGCGGGGCCGCCTGCGCCGCTGGGCCGTGCGGATCGGCCTGGGATTGATCGCCCTCGTCGTGATCGCCGGCATGGGCGGCTACGTGTTCGTCCGCAGTTCGCTGCCCGAGGCCAGCGGCTATGCCGGGCTCGCCGGGCTGAATGGCCCGGTGGAGATCCTGCGCGACGCCCACGGCGTGCCGCACATCTTCGCCGATACGGATGCCGACGCGGCCTTCGCCCTCGGCTGGGTGCACGCCCAGGACCGCCTGGTGCAGATGGAGGCGATGCGCCGCCTCGGCGCCGGACGCATGGCCGAGGTGGTCGGCGCCCAGGCGCTCGGGCTCGACCGCTACATGCGCACCCTCGGCCTTCACCGCCTGTCCGAAGCCCAGATGGCGCACCTCTCCGACGAACTCGGGGCGGTTCTCCTGGCGTACGCAGCCGGCGTCAATGCCTGGCTCGAACGGCGGTCGGGTCCGCTGCCGCCCGAATTCCTGGCGCTCGGCCTCGAGCCCGACCCATGGACGCCCGCCGACTCGCTGGTCTGGGGCCGGTTGATGGGGATGCAACTGGCCGAGAACCGGCACGAGGAACTGCTGCGGGTGGCGCTGGCGGATCGCCTGCCCGCGGCCAGACTGGACGACCTGTGGCCACCCTACGCGGCGGATGCGCCGACCACCGTCGAGGCCAGCGCCGCCTCGCTCCGCGCCGCCGCAGAAGCGATGCTGGACGCCGATCCGATCGACGCGCGGGCCACCCGCGGCGCATCCAACATCTGGATCGTCGCCGGCACGCGGACGGTCACCGGCAAGCCGATGCTGGCCAACGACCCGCACCTTTCGTTTGCCATGCCGGGCACCTGGTATCTGGCGCGACTGGTGACGCCGGGCCGTCAGGTGGTCGGGGCGACCACGCCGGGCGTGCCGCTGGTCATTCTCGGTCACAACGGCAGGCTCGCCTGGGGCCTGACCACGACCACCGCCGACGTGGAGGACTACGTCGTCGAACGGGTCGACCCGGAGTCCCCGGACCGGTATCTCACGCCGGATGGCGCGCGGCCCTTCACGACCCACACCGAGACCATCCGGGTGCGTGGCGGCGGCGAGGAGACGCTGACCGTCCGTCAGACCCGCAACGGTCCGATCGTCTCGGACGTGCTCAGGGACAATCCGTTCCGGGGAGATGCGAGCCGCATGCTGGCGCTCGCCGCCACCTATCTGGCCGAGGACGATCGCACGCCCGAGGCCATGTTCGGCTTCAATGGGGCCGCCACCAGCGCCGCGTTCCGCGCCGCGGTCGAAGACTTCACCGCGCCGGTGCAGAACATCGGCTGGGCAACGGTCGAGGGCGACATCGGCCTGATGGTCGCCGGCAGGATCCCGATCCGCCGGGACGGCAACGGCCTGACGCCGA
>CAZBWP010000041.1:1893-6819 GCA_964495295.1 uncultured Rhodospirillaceae bacterium
TGACCCGGCCGGTGCCGCCGCTCGGTCGCGTGCTCGACCGCGAGATCCCGGTGGGTGGCGGCCTGCACACGGCGCTGCGCGCCGCCTACTGGGCGCGCGACGGAGCACGGCCGTTCGCCGCCATCCACGGCGCCGGGTTTCGCGCCGTCTACGATCTCGCCGACCTCGCCCGGTCGCGCTTCGTCATCGCCACCGGCCAGTCGGGCCACCCGCTGTCGCCGCACTATGGCGACATGATGGAACGTTGGCGGGACGGCGGCTCGATCACCCTGGGACAGGACCGCGCCAGCCTGCGCACGGGCGCCTCCGGCCGGCTGCTCCTGGTCCCCCCTGGCCGGGTCGGCGGATGAACCGCGTCAGCGCAAAGGTGCCCCATTGAGCGTCGACCTTGCGGCGATCCGCGATGCCGCGGGGATGCTCGCCGGGCGGATCATCCGCACGCCGACCGTTCCGGCCGAGGCGCTGTCGCGGGCGACCGGCGCCGACATCCGGCTGAAGCTGGAGACCTTGCAGGCCACCGGTTCGTTCAAGGTGCGCGGCGCCTACGTCAAGCTCGCCGGCCTGGATGCCGCGGCACGCCGGGCCGGCGTGGTCGCCGCCTCGGCCGGCAACCATGCCCAGGGCGTTGCCTGG
Organism: uncultured Rhodospirillaceae bacterium; assembly: GCA_964495295.1. Lineage (GTDB taxonomy): Bacteria > Pseudomonadota > Alphaproteobacteria > Rhodospirillales > Defluviicoccaceae > CAZBWP01. The sequence goes on from CAZBWP010000041.1 coordinate 2,527, forward strand.
CATGCCCGCACCCTCGGCATTCCGGCGACCATCGTCATGCCCCGCGGCACGCCGTTCACCAAGATCGGCCGGACCCGCGCGCTCGGCGCCCGCGTCATCCTGGAGGGCGCCGCGCTCAGCGATGCCCAGGCGTTCGCCCTCCGGTTGGGGCACGAGGGCGGGCTCACCTACGTGCATCCGTACGACGACGACGACATCATCCGCGGCCAGGGCACCGTGGCCCTGGAGATGCTGGCGGACGCACCGGACCTGGACTGCCTCGTCGTGCCGGTCGGCGGCGGCGGCCTGATCGCCGGCATGGCCGTCGCCGCCAGGGCGCTGAAGCCGGAGATCGAGATCATCGGCGTCGAGGCCGCCCTCTACCCGGCGATGCGCCTCGCCATGCGCGGCGAGATCGGCCTGCCGGGCCAGGGCAGCACCGTCGCCGAGGGCATCGCCGTGACCCAGCCGGGCGAGCGGACGCGACCGTTGATCCACGCCCTCGTCGACGAGATCGTGCTCGTCGACGAGGCCGCGTTGGAGCAGGGCATCTACACCCTGCTCGACGCCCAGCGCCTGGTCGCCGAAGGGGCCGCCGCGGCGACGCTGGCGGCGGTGCGTGCCGCACCCGAGCGCTTCGCCGGCCGGGTGGTCGGTCTCGTCATCTCCGGTGGCAACATCGACCCGCTGGTGCTGTCATCGATCCTGCTGCGCGGCTTGGCGCGCAACGGACGCCTCGCCCGTTTGCGCATCCAGGTCGCCGATGCGCCGGGCAGCCTGGCGCACGCGACGGCGGTGATCGCCGAGGCCGGCGGCAACGTCATCGAGGTGGAGCACCGGCGCCTGTTCTGGGACGTGCCGGTGAAGATGGCGGAGGTCGAGGTCACCGTGGAGATGGAAGGCGCCGAGCACGCCCGCCTCCTGATGGATGCGCTGGCCACGTCCGGGCTGCCGGCGCGGCTGCTGGCCGGGACCGTGGCGGCCGAACGGGATCAGGCGATGCCGGTGAACCCGCCGTAACCGCCGTGGTAGTAGAGCAGCGGCTGGCCCTCGGTCACCGCGACCCGGTCGACCCGGCCGATAAAGATCAGGTGATCGCCACCGTCGTGGGTGGCGATGTGCCCGCATTCCAGGTGGGCGACCGCCCCGTCGATCAGCGGGCAGCCGTTGGCGCCCATCCGGTGGAGGGCCGCGGCGAACTTGTCCTGGCGCTGACTGGCGAACAGTTCTGACACCGCCCGCTGGCCCTCGCCGAGAATGCTGATTCCGAACCGGCCGCTGGCGCGGAACGCGGCCAGCCGCGTCGTCCCCCGGTCGAGACAGAACAGGATCAGCGGCGGCGTCAACGACAGCGACGCGAAGGCGCTGACGGTGACGCCGGCCGGTTCGCCGTCGGCCCCGACCGCGGAGATGACGCAGACGCCGGTCGCGAAGCGGCCGAGGGCGATCTTGAACGAGTGGGGGTCGATCCCGCCAACGTGGTCGCCGGAGGGGCAGGCAACAGGACGTTCCGACACGATTCCGGCTTCTAGGCGGGGCGCGCGACGCGGCGCCGGTTTAGAGAAACGTAACCCAATGGATCATATGCAGTCTGGCAGGATGCGTCAGCTTGGTAAACGCCGAATGACGCGACCGGCTAGAGGTTGGGGACACGCCGTCCCCGGGTCAAGGGGATCATAGGGCTCGGTCCATGTTATTCATCATCGGCTCCATCGTCGTTGCCGCCTGCGTCCTCGGCGGTTACATGGGCCACGGGGGTCACGTTGAAGTCCTCTGGCAACCGTTCGAGTATATCATCATTTTCGGTGCGGCGATCGGTGCCTTCATCATCGCCAATCCCAAGAAGGTCCAGGTCAACACCCTCAAGTCGTTTGGCAAACTGTTCAAGGGCCCTCGCTACAAAAAAGCGCACTATCTTGAGTTGCTCAGCATGCTCTACATGCTGTTCAAAACGGCGAAATCCAAGGGCGACCTGGCCCTGGAAAGCCACATCGAACGGCCGGACGAAAGCCCGATCTTCCAGAACTATCCGTCATTCGCCCGTGATCATCATGCGGTCGAGTTCCTCTGTGATTACCTCCGCCTGCTGACCCTCGGCGCGCCGCCGGCGCACGAGGTGGAAGCGGTGATGGATGTGGAACTCGAGGTGCACCACCAGGAAGGCCACGCCGTCTCCAGTGCCCTGCAGACCCTCGCCGACGGCCTGCCGGCGCTCGGCATCGTCGCCGCCGTGCTCGGCGTCATTCACACCATGGGGTCGATCACCGAGCCGCCCGAGGTGCTTGGCCGTCTCATCGGCGGAGCGCTGGTCGGCACCTTCAGCGGCGTTCTCGCCGCCTATGGCTTCGCGGCGCCGGCCGCCAAGTCGCTGGAAAACACCATGGTTGCCGAAGCCCGCTACATCAACTGCATCAAGATGGGCGTGCTCGCCCACATGCAGGGCTATGCCCCGCAGGTGTCCGTGGAGTTCGCCCGCAAGTCGCTCGAGTCCCACTTGCGACCGAGCTTCATCGAGCTGGAGGAAGCCCTGCAGAGCGTCGAGACCTGAGGCACAGCGCGATGGCCGGCGGCAACAGCTCCATCATCATTATCAAGCGCCCCAGAAAGGCGGCGCATGGCCATCACGGGGGCGCGTGGAAGGTGGCATACGCCGACTTCGTGACGGCGATGATGGCGTTCTTCCTGCTCCTCTGGCTGTTGAACGCTGCCTCCGAGGAACAACTGATCGGTATTTCCAATTATTTCGCGCCGGTCGCCATCCCGGGGAAATCCGGTGGCGCCACCGGCATGCTCACCGGTCGCACCATCGCTGCCCAGGTGGAACTCCGCGATGCCGACTCCGAGCCGACCGACATGACCGGTCCCGAGGCGACGATGGCAGCCATCGTCGAGCGGATTGCCGATGCGGAGGACGCCGAGGACGAGCCGACGCAAGAGGAGCTGGATGCCCGCCTCGTCGAACGGGAAGATGAGCAGTTCAGGGCGGCCGAGCGGCAGCTGCGCGAGGCCATCGACGGCGCCCCGGGCCTGCGGGCACTCGCCGATCACCTGCTCATCAGCCAGTCGCCGGAAGGCCTGAACATCCAGATCGTCGACCGCGAGGGCCTGCCCATGTTCCCGCGCGGCAGTGCCGCCATGCACGCCCACACGCAGGAGCTGCTGAAGCTGGTCGCCCGGGTCGTCGACCACATGCCGCAGGACGTGGCGATCACCGGGCATACCGACGCGACGCCCTTTGCCACGGACACGGGCTACTCCAACTGGGAGCTGTCAGCCGACCGCGCCAACGCCGCGCGCCGGTCCCTCGTCGACTTCGGCGTACCGCCCGCGCGCATCTCGCGGGTCGTCGGCAAGGCGGCGACCGAGCCGCTGAGGGTGGATGATCCGAAGGCGCCGGCGAACCGCCGCCTGTCGGTGATCCTGCTGCGCGGAACCGGCACGGACACGCCGCCGGACGCAATGCCGGGCACGTTGCCGGACACGTTGCCGGGCACGATGCCGCGCTGAGCAACGGCGGCGATTTGCCCCGACGGCATTCGCTGCTAATATCTGGCTGGTGGTCTCAAGTCGACGAGCAGCCCGCTTCATGAAGCACGCAACGGATCCCGGGTCTCACTGCTTTTTTGCCACGGCGCCGATCGCCTGCCCCTACCTGCCCGGCCGGATGGAGCGGCGCCTGGTCGCCGAATTGACCGGCGACGAAGCCCCCGGCTTCCACGATGTACTGTCGCAGTCCGGCTTCCGGCGCAGCCATCGCTTTGCCTATGTGCCCGTCTGCCGGGACTGCACGGCGTGCGCGACGGTTCGGGTCGTCGCCCCGGCATTCCGGCCGACCCGGACGCAAACCAAGCTCTGGCGTCGCAACGCCGACATCGTCGGGATCGAGCGGCCGCCGCAAGCGACCTATGAACAGTTCGCGCTGTTCAGCACCTATCAGGGCGACCGGCACGGCGGCGGCGAGATGTCGCGCATGGACTTCTTCGACTACCAGGCCCTGGTCGAGGACACGCCCGTCGACACCGTCGTCGTCGAGTTCCGCGAGCCGTTCGGAGAGCTGGTGGCCGCTTGCATCACCGATCGGCTGGGCGACGGCTTTTCCGCCGTCTACAGCTTCTTCAACTGCGACCACCCGCAGCGCAGCCTCGGCACCCACATGATCCTCTGGCTGATCGACCGTGCGCGGCAGCGTGGACAACGCCACGTGTATCTGGGGTTCTGGGTCGCCGGCTGCGACAAGATGTCCTACAAGGCCGGCTTTCAGCCCCTCGAGGCCTACACCCCGGAGGGTTGGCGACCGCTCCGCGCCGACGATCC
>CAZBWP010000041.1:6919-10316 GCA_964495295.1 uncultured Rhodospirillaceae bacterium
GGAAGGAGGACCGTCCGCAATGAAACGCCGTCAATTCCTGCAAGGCGCCGCAGTCGCCGGAGCCGCCGGAGCCGCCATCTCGAGCTTTCCCGCCCCCGCCATCTCCCAGGGGCGGATGGAGTGGCGCATGGTGACCACGTGGCCAAAGAATTTTCCCGGCCTCGGCACCGGCGCCGAACTGCTGGCCAAGCTGATCACCGAGGGCACCGGCGGCCGGCTGACCGTGAAAGTGTTCGGCGGCGGTGAGATCGTGCCGCCGTTCGAATCCATGGATGCCGTGGCCAGCGGCACGGTGGAGATGGGACACGGCGCGCCCTACTACTGGAAGGGCAAGATTGCCGCCGCCCAGTTCCTGGCGGCATTCCCGTTCGGCCTGTCGGCGCAGGAAACCAACGCCTGGTTCCAGTATGGCGGCGGTCAGCAGATCGCCGACGACATCTACGCCCAACTCGGCTGCAAGTTCTTCCCCTCGGGCAACACCGGCGTCCAGATGGGCGGCTGGTTCAACAAGGAGATCAATTCGCTCGAGGACTACAAGGGCCTGAAGATGCGGATCCCCGGCCTCGGCGGCGAGGTGGTCAAGGCCGCCGGCGGCAACGTCGTCAACCTGCCCGGCGCGGAGATCCCGCCGGCGCTCCAGTCGGGTGCCATCGACGCCACCGAATGGGTCGGCCCCTACAACGATCTCGCTTTCGGCCTCTACAAGAGCGCGAAGTTCTACTACTACCCCGGTTGGCACGAGCCCGGCACCACGCTGGAAAACTTCATCAACCTGAAGGCCTGGGAGAGCCTGCCGAGCGACATCAAGGCGGTCGTCGAGGCGGCCAATGGCGCGGTCAATCAGCTCGTGCTCAGCGAGTTCGTCGCCCGCAACAGCGACTCGCTCCGGGTGCTCGTCCAGGACCACGGGGTCGTCCTGAAGAAGTTCCCGGACGAGGTGCTGATCGGCCTCGGCCGCCTGTCCGGCGAGGTGATGGATCAGCTCGCCTCGGCCGACCCGACCAGCCGCAAGGTGATGAACAGCCTGCTCGCCTTCCGCCGTGACGCCATCGGCTGGACCAACCTGTCGGAGACCGCGTTCACGTCGGCGCGCGCCCTGCAGTACCCGTACGCCGAACCGCGCGAAGGCTGATCCGGCCGCTCCAACGACCACTCGCTTCGCCCGCTCCCCGACGCTTGAGCGCCACGGGGGGCGGGCAACTGCGGACACCCCCGCCCCGGATCGGTCTCGATCCAGCCGCCGGCCTCTCTACAGATGCCGGCCGTTCTACAGATAGTAGAACAGCAGATACAGCATCAGCATCGCCACCACCCAGAAGGCGACGGTTCCCGTCGGCCAGGAGCGGGCGAGGATGCTGTCCGGCCCGTTGTAGTGGAACATCCGGTCGATGAACCGCTCCATCTGCAGCAGCGACCGGGTCCGGATGTGCACGCGGAAGGGCTGCGCCGCGGTGATCAGGGCGCGGAGCAAGGCCGGCCCGGCGCGGCGATAGATCCAGTCGGTATCCAGGCTGATTTTCGCCTCGCCTCCCACGTGCTTCAGCAGGACGAAGAAACCGAGGCCGGTGAACAGCAGGAGTTGCAGCTCCCAAAGGACGTGACCCATGGTGTAGGCTTGGTAGTCGACCGGCGTCGGCAGCATGGCATAGAGCCAGTCGGGGTAGACGCCGATGAAAACGCAGAGGAACGCGGCGATCCCCATGGCCACCAGCATGTTGAGGGGCGCCTCGCGCGGCCTGAGCCCCGAGTCCTTGCCGAGGAAGGTGAAGTACGGCAGCTTCAGCCCGGTGTGCAGGAAGGTACCGGCGGACGCCAGCGACAGCATCAGCCAGATCGCCATCCGGCCGTCGACGGCGGCGGCCTCCACCACCATGGTCTTGCTGACGAACCCGCTGAACAGCGGAAACGCCGAAATGGAGAAGGCGCCCACCATGTACAGCAGGAAGGTGATCGGCATGAAGCGATAGATGCCGCCCAGTTCGGTGAGCTTGCGGCAGCCCGTCATGTGGATGACGGCGCCGGCCCCCATGAACAGCAGGGATTTGTAGAGGATGTGCGTGAACGCGTGGGAGGCGGTGCCGTTCAACGCGATCGCCGTGCCGATGCCGACGCCGGCCACCATGTAACCCACCTGGCTGATGATGTGATAGGCGAGCAGCCGGCGGATGTCGTTGGCGAGCACGGCGTAGACCACACCGTAGATCGCCATCACCGCCCCGAACCAGACCAGCAATTCGGTGCCGGGATAGCCGCGCATCAAGGTGTAGACGGCGGTCTTCGTCGTGAAGGCGCTGAGGAAGACGGCGCCGGTGACGGTCGCCTCCGGATAGGCATCGGCCAGCCACGCGTGCAACGGCGGGACCGCGGCGTTGATCATGAAGCCGAGCAGGATCAGGATGAAGGCCGGGCCGGTGTTCTGGATGACGTCGAAGGCAACGGAGCCGGTATCCAGATAGTAAAGCACGATGCCGCTCAAGAGCAGCACCCCGCCGACGGCGTGCACCAGCACATAGCGCCAGCCGGCCCGCCAGGAATCGCCGCCGCCGCGCCCCCAGATCAGCCAGACGGACGAAAAGACCATCATCTCCCAGAATACGTAGAGCGTCACGAGATCGCCGGCGAAGATGACGCCCAGCGCCGAGCCCGCATAGATGTAGGCGGCAACGTGTTGCAGCGGCTGTTTGACGTGCAGCGAATAAATCGTGCCGATGATCAGCATGATGCCGAAGACGTGGGCGAACACCAGGCTGAGGGCATCGACCCGCCCGGTCACCAACCCGATGTTGAGGAACTGAAACGTTCCGTAGGTCCCGTGCGACAGCGACAGAATGATGCCGAGCACCGCGACGGTGAGCAGCATGCAGTAGGCCTGCCGAACGCGCCCCGAGAACGCCGGAATCAGCAGCGCGCCCAGGATCAGAACGAGAGAGGGATGCAACCAGCCAGACATCGGTCACTCAATCATCGTAGTAGTCTTCGCGTCGATAGAGCAGTGCGTAGCCCAGAGCTTTCGACACCACGATGATCAACACGCAGGACACGAAGCCATAGACCGCGCCGAAGCCGCCGATGCCATCCCAGGGGAAGCGTTGGTACTTCGCCGGAGTCACCAGGTCGAGCACCACAAGCATCACCAGGATCACGAACATGATCCACTTGAGCGTGTGAGCCTTGCTGACGAGGAACTCGAGAAACCGACCGATCATCATGGCTGCGCCGCCCCCGTTTCAAGAATTCCTTCGAGCAGTCCGAACAGTGGTTGGGCGAGAAAGAACAACATCACGCAGCCGAGCGCCGTCAGGGTCAACGGCACCACGCAGAAGATCGGCGCTTCCTTGATGCCGCTGGCCGGCCCGGCCGCATGGCCGTTCGGGAGCCCGGCCGCATGGCCGTTCGG
>CAZBWP010000041.1:10416-11844 GCA_964495295.1 uncultured Rhodospirillaceae bacterium
CCGCATGGCCGTTCGGCAGCCCTTCCGCATGGTTGCCGGCATGGTCGTCCGGGTGGTCGTCTTTCGGGGGCAGCAGAAATGCCCGCACCACCGGCGGCAGCAGATAGGCGATATTGAGCAGGGTGCTGACCAGCAGCACCACCACCGCCACCTCTTGACCACCCTGATAGGCGCCCATGAGCAGGTGCCACTTGCTCCAGATGCCGCCCATGGGCGGCACGCCGATCACGCACAAGGCACCGAGAAAAAAGGCGAAAAAGGTGAACGGCATCTTGCGGCCGAGGCCGTTGAGCTGGCTGACCTCGGTCTTGTGCGCGGCGACCAGGATGGCCCCGGCGCAAAAGAACAGCGTGATCTTGCCGAAGGCGTGCATGGCGATGTGCATCGCCGAGCCCATGATCGCCAATGGCGTCGCCAGGGCCGCGCCCATGACGATGTAGGAGAGCTGGCTCACCGTCGAATAGGCGAGCCGGGCCTTCAGATTGTCCTTGGTCAGCGCGATACATGAGGCGGCGATGATGGTGAAGCCGGCGACGTAGACGAACCACTCGCTGACCCCCGTTTCCCGCAGGTGGGCCGGCCCGAAGATGTAGATGACGACCTTGAGGACGGTGAAGACGCCCGCCTTGACCACGGCGACGGCATGCAGGAGTGCGCTGACCGGGGTCGGCGCCACCATCGCCGCCGGCAGCCAGCCATGGATCGGCATCAGCGCCGCCTTGCCGATCCCATACAGATAGAGGAACAGCAGGATGCCCAGTTCCGGCCCGTCGACATGGCCGGCGAGGATGCCGCCCGGCGTGAAGTCGAGCGTACCGGTGGCGAACCAGGTCCACAGGATGGCGATGAGCTGAAAGCAGATCGAGGTGGTAAGCAGGATCCCGAGATAGACGCGGCCGGCGCGCTGCGCCTCGTGGCTCTGGTGGTGCACCACCAGCGGATAGGTGGAGAGGGTCAGCACCTCGTAGGCGATGAACAGCGTGAACATGTTGGCGGCGAACGCCACCGCGATGGCCGCGGAGATGGCGATGGCGAAGCAGGCGAAGAAGCGGGTCTGCTTCTCCTCGTGATGCCCGCGCATGTAGCCGATGCCGTAGAACGAGGTGATGATCCACAGGAACGACGCGATCAGCGCGAACAGCATGCCGAGCGGCTCGACCTCGAAGGCCAACGGCAGGTTCGGCACGATTTCCAGCAGTTCGACGCGCGGGCGCCCGCCGGCATTGACTTCCGGCAGGATCCCCGCGACCGCGGCGAAGGTCACCGCCGATGTCAGCACCATCATGACATCGCGCTGGTTGGGTCGCTCGTCTCCCGACAGCAGGATCAGCAGCGTGCCGACGAGGGGCGCGAAAACCGCGATCGGGATCAGCACCTCGGCGCTCACGGCGCATATCCTCCCAACAGGCTTCGCGCGGCGGCGAAGGC
>CAZBWP010000041.1:11944-13912 GCA_964495295.1 uncultured Rhodospirillaceae bacterium
ACGTAGACGCCGACCTTGGTCGCCGTCGCGGCAAGGAACGCGCTGACCATGGACGGCGCGAACGTGTACGCGTTGGGCAGCCACAGATGCAGCGGAAACAGTGCGAGCTTGAGCGAGGCGCCAACGACGAGGAACGCGTAGGCAACGACGATCGCCGGGTTGGCGCCATAGGCGCGCACCTTCCCGGCCAGGTCGGCCATGTTGAGGGTGCCGGTCATCGCATAGAGGAAACCGACGCCGATGACGATGAAGGTGGCCCCGATGGTGCCGACGATGAGGTATTGGAAGGACGCCACCAGCGCCCGCCGATCGCGCCCCGCGGCGATCAACACGTAGCTGCCGAGCGACGAGATCTCCAGGAACACGAACAGATTGAAGGCATCGCCGGTGATGGTGACACCGAGCAGGCCCGAGAAGGCGAGCAGGTAGGCGCAGTAGAACAGGTAATCGCGGTCGCGCCCGAACTCCGCGAGAATGCTGTCCCGGGCGAACAGCATGACGACGGCGCTGACACCGGAGACGATCAGCAGCACGAAGGCGTTGAGCGCGTCGACGCGGTACTCGATCCCCCAGGGCGCCGGCCAACTGCCGAGTGCGTAAACGATCACGCCAACCCGCTGCACTTCGGCATACAGCAGGCAGGACACGACGAAGGCCGCCCAGGTTGCCAGCGTCGCCGCCCCCCAGGCCATGTCGCGCTTGCGCAACAGCACGCACAGCGGCGCCGCGATGAGGGGAACGGCAATCTGCAGGACCGGAAAGTGAAGCGCGATCACGGCCTCATCCGTCCTTCTCCAGGTCCTGGATTTCGTCCTCCTCGATGGTGCCGAAGGCCTCGTGGATGCGCACCACGAGCGCCAGTCCAACGGCGGTCGTGGCGATGCCGACGACGATGGCGGTGAGGATCAGCACGTGCGGCAGCGGATTGACGTAGACCTCCCAGGCCTCGTCGATGATCGGCGCCGTGCCCCCGCTCACATAGGCGAAGGAGATGTACATGATGAACACCGACGCCTGGAAGATCGAGAGCCCCACCAGCTGCTTGACCATGTTGGGTCGGGCAATGACGAGATAGAAGCCGGTCATCATCAAGACGATGACCAGCCAATAGTTGTAGTGGGTGGTGAAACTGTACGTGGCGTCCATGGTGTCAGTCCTTGGGCCGCGCGAACGCGTAGAACGCCGCCACCATGACCGACGCCACGGTCACGCCGACGCCGAACTCGATCACCATGATGCCGATGTGCTGGCCGACCTTGGGATCACTGGCGAGGACGCTGTAATCCAGGAAGTTGCCGCCAAGCACGATGCCGAGGACGCCGACGGCGCTGTACAAGAGAGCGCCCGCCGCGATGCCGGCGCGGAAGGTGCCGACCGGAAAGATCCGTTCGGCGGTCGCGATGCCGAACACCAGCACGTACAGGATGAACGCCGCGGCAAACATCACGCCCGCCTGAAAGCCGCCGCCCGGACCGAAATCGCCGTGAAACTGAACATAAAGGGCGAACAACAAGATGAACGGGATCAGCTGCTTGGTGACCACCCGCAAGACCACGTCGTCGGTCATTTCCCCCCCTCCCGATCCCGGCGGCGCCGGCCATCCAACAGCGCCATCACGCCGATGCCAGCCGCCAGGATCACCACCACCTCGCCCAGCGTGTCCCAGCCGCGATAGCTCGCCAGCACCGCGGTCACCACGTTGGGAACGCCGGTCGCCTTTTGCGCCTCGGCAAGATAGAGCGGCGCGACATGGAGTTGCGCCGGCGAGTCGGCGGCGCCGAACGGCGGCAGGCTGAATGTGCCGTAAATCAGCACCATCCCCGTGACGACAACGACGAGGAGCGGCAGCGGGCGGAACCGCACCGCCTTCTCGCGGCGCTTGGTGAGGGCCAGCGTCCCGAGCATCAGCACGGTGGCGGCGCCGGCGCCGACCGCCGCCTCGGTGAGGGCCACGTCGGGGGCATCGAG
>CAZBWP010000042.1:0-13528 GCA_964495295.1 uncultured Rhodospirillaceae bacterium
GCCGGTCATGCCGTGCCGATCACCGTCACCTCGACGGGGCGGCGCCGCGGCCGATTATCGTGGTTGATCAGCACCACCTGTTGCCAAGTGCCGAGCCGCAGACGGCCGCGGCGGATCGGCACGACCAGCGATGGCCCGAGCAGCGCCGCCTGCACGTGGCTATGCCCGTTGCCGTCGTGCCAGGTCATCTCGTGGGCGTAGGCGGCGTCGGGCGGCGCCAGCCGGCGCACGGCGTCGCGCAGGTCGGCGACGGCGCCGGGCTCGAACTCGATGGTCGTCAGTGAGCCGGTGGAGCCGACGGCCGTGACATGGGCGCTGCCGTTGGCGACCCCGGCATCGGCGATGATCCGCGCCAGCGCGCCACTGACGTCGGCGATATCCGGCCCGGTGCCTTGGTCCACCTCGAAGGATGCGCAATGGACGACGATGGTCATGACGAGAGCCCTTTCCTTCGAACTGCCATAGGCAGCATCAACAGCCTACCACGCCTGCCGCCGGATATGCTAAGGGAGCACGCGCATCCGATCCTCCCGCAACCGTTCCAGGGCCATGGCCGTCGTCACCCGTTTCGCCCCGTCGCCCACCGGTTTCCTGCACATCGGCGGGGCGCGCACGGCGCTGTTCAACTGGCTGTTCGCCCGCCACCATGCGGGCACGTTCCTGTTGCGCATCGAGGACACCGACCGCCAGCGCTCGACGCAGGCGGCGGTCGACGCGATCCTCGACGGCCTGCGCTGGCTTGGCCTCGATTGGGATGGCGAGGCCGTCTCCCAGGCGGCGCGCGCCGATCGCCACGTGGCCGCTGTGGAGCGGCTGCTCGCAGAGGGCAAGGCCTATCGCTGTTGGGCGACGCCCGCGGAACTGGCCGAGATGCGGGAGCGGGCGAAGGCCGACGGGCGCAGCCTGCTCTACGACGGCCGCTGGCGCGACCGCGATCCGGCCGAGGCGCCCGCCGGGATCGACCCGGTGATCCGCTTGCGCGCGCCGCGGGCCGGGGTGACGACGGTCGACGACCGGGTGCAGGGGCCGGTCACCGTCGCCAACGACCAGATGGACGACATGGTGTTGCTGCGCGCCGACGGCACGCCCACGTACATGCTGGCGGTCGTCGTCGACGACCACGACATGGGGATCACCCACGTGATCCGCGGCGACGACCACTTCACCAACACGTTTCGCCAGATCCAGCTCTACGCCGCCTTCGGCTGGCCGCTGCCGGAGTTCGCCCACGTCCCGCTGCTGCATGGCGCCGACGGCGCCAAGCTGTCGAAGCGGCACGGCGCTCTCGGTGTCGGCGATTATCGCGACCAGGGATTCCTGCCGGAAGCCATGGTCAACTACCTGCTCCGCCTCGGCTGGAGCCATGGCGATGACGAGATCATCTCCCGCGACCAGGCGATCGCTTGGTTCGATCTCGGCGGCGTCGGCCGCGCGCCGGCGCGCTTCGATCTGGCGCGGCTGCAGAGCCTCAACGGCCACTACATCCGCGAAGCCGATGACGCCCGTCTCGCCGCCCTCGTCTGTGCGCGCTTGGCGGGGCGGATCGCCGGCGGCCTCACCGATGCGGCGCGCGCGCGGATCACCGCCGGCATGCCGGGTCTGAAGCCGCGCGCCAGGACGTTGGAGGAGTTGGCGGACAAGGCGGCGTTCTATGCAACGCCGCGACCGATCGTGCCCGATGCCAAGGCGGCGAAGCTTCTCGCCAATGGGGCGCGGGGTGTCCTCGCCGATTTGACGGGGGCGCTCGCGGACCTTAAACAATGGTCGGCGGAGGCGTTGGAAAGCCGTGTCCGCGATCTTGTCGCCGCGCACGCCGACGACGGGCTCGATTTGAAAGCGGTCGCTCAGCCGTTGCGCGCCGCCCTGACCGGCTCGACGACGTCGCCGCCGATCTTCGAGGTCATGGAGGTTCTCGGTCGCGAGGAAACATTGAAGCGCCTCGCCGATGCACTCGGCAACGCGCCGGGAGGGACGTTCTAACCAGCCGCGGACCGCGCAGTGATCATGTGACGCGCCGCTGGCCCAGAGATCCTGAGGGGACTTCGCCGATGCCCGACACCAAGAAAACCAATCCCGCCAACCGCACCATCACGCTGGTCGACAACACGAGTGGCAAGCAGTTCGAGTTTCCGGTGCTCAGCGGGTCCACGGGGCCGGACGTGATCGATATCCGGAACCTGTATCAGCAGACCGGCTATTTTACGTTCGATCCCGGTTACACGTCGACCGGCAGTTGCGAGTCGGCGATCACCTTCATCGACGGCGACAAGGGCGTTCTGCTCTATCGCGGCTATCCCATTCTGCAGTTGGCCGAGCAGTCGGATTTCATGGAGGTGTGCTACCTTCTGCTCTACGGCGACCTGCCCAACGCCGATCAGAAGCGGAAGTTCGAGCACGACATCACCTACCACACCATGCTGCATGAGCAGATGCACAAGTTCTACGACGGCTTCCGTCGGGACTCGCATCCGATGGCGGTGATGGTCGGCGTGGTCGGCGCGCTTTCGGCCTTCTATCACGACAGCACGGACATCACGAACCCGCGCCATCGCATGATCGCGTCCTATCGGATGATCGCCAAGATGGCGACGATTGCCGCCTGGGCCTTCAAGTACGCGATGGGTCAGCCGCTGGTCTATCCGCGCAACGAGTTGAGATACGCCGAGAACTTCCTGCACATGCTGTTCTCGAATCCGTGCGAGCCATACATCATCAGCCCGATCCTGGCCCGCGCCATGGATCGCATCCTGATCCTGCATGCCGATCACGAGCAGAATGCGTCGACGTCCACCGTCCGCCTCGCCGGCTCGTCGGGCGCCAACCCCTTCGCCTGCATCGCCGCCGGCATTGCCTCGCTGTGGGGGCCGGCGCACGGCGGCGCCAACGAGGCGGTGCTGCGCATGCTGGAGCAGATCGGCGACAAGTCGCACATCGGCGAATACGTCAAGCGCGCCAAGGACCCCGACGACTCGTTCCGGCTGATGGGCTTCGGCCACCGCGTCTACAAGAACTACGATCCGCGTGCGACCATCATGCGCGAGACCTGTCACGAAGTGCTCGACGAGCTGGGCATGGAGGACGAGCCTTTGCTCGAACTGGCCATGGGCCTTGAGAAAATCGCCCTGGAAGACGACTACTTCGTCTCCAAGAAGCTCTATCCCAATGTCGATTTCTACTCCGGCATCATTTTCCGGGCCATGGGCATTCCCACATCCATGTTCACGGTGTTGTTCGCCGTGGCGCGGACCGTCGGCTGGGTCGCCCAGTGGAATGAGATGATCGAGGACCCCACCCAGAAGATCGGCCGGCCGCGCCAGCTCTACACCGGCGTCACCCAGCGCGAGTTCGTGCCGCTGGCGCAGCGGACGTGAGCGGCGGCACGGTGGCCGGGCCGATCCGCACGGCGGTCGTCGGCGTCGGCCACTTCGGTCGCTACCACGCCCAGAAATACGCCGCCGCGCCGGGCGCCCAGCTGGTCGCCGTCTGTGACGCCGACGCCGACCGCGGGGCGGCGGTGGCGGCCGAGTTGGGATCGCGGGCCGTCGGCGATCCGCGCGAACTCCTCGGCGCCGTCGACGCCGTCAGCGTCGTCGTGCCCACCCGCAGCCATTTCGAGATCGCGCGGCTGTTCCTGGAGGCCGGCGTCCACGTCCTGCTCGAAAAGCCGATGACCGAGACGGTGGCGCAGGCGCGGGCCCTGGTGGAGATCGCGGCGGCGCACGGCGCGCTGTTGCAGGTCGGCCACCTGGAACAGTTCTCGGCGGTGCGCGCGGCAATGACCGACGTCGTCACCCAGCCGCTCTACATCGAAGCCAACCGCATCAGCCCCTTCAAGCTGCGCGGCACCGACGTTTCCATCGTCCTCGACCTGATGATCCACGACATCGACCTGATCCTCACCCTGGTGGATGCGCCGGTGGCGTCGGTGGAGGCGGTGGGCGCGCCGGTGCTGTCGGCCGAGGAGGACATCGCCAACTCGCGCATCCGCTTCGCCAACGGCTGCGTCGCCAGCATCACCGCCAGCCGCATCAGCCAGAAAAACGAACGCAAGATGCGGATCTTTCAGCCCAGCTCCTACGTCGCCGTCGATTTCGTCGCCCGCAAGCTCCTGGTTGCCGCCAAGACCGGCGGCATCGGCCCGCTCGGCATTCCCAACATCTCCATCAACGAGAGCGCATACGCCGAGAGCGACAGCCTGGAAACCGAGGTGGCGGCGTTCCTCGACTGCATCGCCACCGGTGCCGCGCCGCGCATCGGCGGCGCCGAGGGCTTGCGCGCCCTTGAGGTCGCCATTCGCATCCGCGAGGGCCTGGCCGAGCACCGCGCCTTCGTCGACAGCCACCTGCAGGCCGCGGCCGCTCTCTGACCGTGGGCTCTCTTGTCGCGCCCCGACGCATCGCCATATGGTTCCAAGGCAAATGCGTATCAATTGCGGGGAGGCGTGCCGATGTGTGACATCAAAACCTGCGGAGCTGGCGTTGATCCGGCCGACCGGCCGGCGCTTTCTGCCATTGATCGGCGGCAGTTTCTGGCCGGGGTCGCGGCGCTGCCGCTGGCCACCGTGCTGGCCTGGCCCGACTTGGCGCGGGCGGCCGCCGATCGCCTGACGCCCATCGAGATCCCGACACCCTCGGGCGGCATCGCGAAGGGCGTCCTGGCGCTGCCGGCGACGACGCCGGCGCCGGCGGTGGTGCTGATTCCCGAGTGGTGGGGCCTCAACGATCAGATCAAGGCGGTGGCGGCAGAGTTCGCCGCCCTGGGCTACGTCGCCTTCGCCTTCGACGTTCATGACGGCGAAGTGGCGACGACCCGGGAGGAAGCGACGGCCCTGGTGCAGGCGGTCGACGCCGCGGCGACCACCGAAAAGCTGGTCTCCGCCGTCGCCTTCCTGCGCGCCCACGAGAAGACCACCGGCAAGGTCGGCACCATCGGCTGGTGTTTCGGCGGCGGCTGGTCGCTGAACACCTCGATCGCGACGCCGGTCGACGCCACGGTCATCTATTACGGCAGCGTCGCCAAGCCGGCCGAGGCGCTCGCGGCGCTGCACGGGCCGGTGCTTGGCCACTTCGCGACGGAGGACGCGCGCATCAATCGGGCGATGGTCGATGGCTTCGAGCAGGCCATGGCGGCGGCGGGGAAGACCGACCTCACCGTCCACTGGTATGAGGCCGACCATGCCTTCGCCAATCCGACCGGCGCCCGCTACGACGCCGACGACGCGGCGCTGGCGTGGCAGCGCACCGTGGCCTTCTTCCAGGAGCACCTGTCCTGATCAGCGGCTGTCGGCGAAGGCGGTGAGCAGCGCCGCCACCGAGCCGCCCATGCGGTCGACGGCATAGCCGCCCTCCAGCACGAACACCGTCGGGCGGGCAAGGGCGGCGAGGGCCGCGCCGATGGCGCGGACGTCGTCCCGCTCCAGCCGGAACGTCCCCAGCGGATCGCCCGCGACCGTGTCGACGCCGAGGGAGATCACCAGCGCCTCCGCTCCGAAGCGCGCGATCCGCCGCGTCGCCTCGGCCAGCGCCTCGCCGTAGCGCGGCCCATCGGTACCCAGCGGCAGCGGCAGGTTGACGGTATATCCCGCGCCGGCGCCGGTCCCCGTCTCGTCGGCATGTCCGGCGAAATACGGAAATTCGTCGCGTGGATCGGCGTGCAGCGAGACGAACAACACGTCGGCGCGCTCAGCGAAGATCGCCTGGGTGCCGTTGCCGTGGTGGTAGTCGATGTCGAGCACGGCGACCCGTGCCGCCCCCGCGGCGTGCAACCGCTCCGCCGCGATCGCCGCGTTGTTGAGGTAGCAGTAGCCGCCGTAGAGGGCATGCCCGGCGTGGTGTCCGGGCGGGCGGGTCAGCGCGAAGGCCGCCGCCTCCCCGCCCGCGACCAGGTCGGCGGCGGTCGCCGCGCCCATCGCCGCCGCCCGCGCTGCCGTCCAGGTGCCGGCGGTGATCGGCGTGCCGGCATCGAACGCATAAAAGCCCAGGCGGCCGTCGATGTCGCGCGGCTCGATGTCGCCTAAGCCGGGGGCACGCAACCCCGGCACCGGCCAGGCCAGCGGCAGGGCGTCGCAGTCGCCGTGCACCGCCTGCCAGGCCGCCCAAGCGCACTTGAGGAAGTCCACGTAGCCGGGGGTGTGCACGGCGAGGATCGCGGCCTCGTCGTCGACGGTCGGCGCGACGATCGGACCCAGGGCCGTCGCGCGCAGGGCGGCCAGCACCACGTCGGCCCGCGACGGTCCCTCGATGCTCCGCTGCACCACGCCGTCGCGCAACTCGCTCCGTCCCACGTGGCCGCGATGGGCTTCGGCATAGACGATCTTCATGGCGCCTCACGCGCTCCGCAACAGCCGCTTGTCGAACGTGAAAGCGGCGCAATCGGCGATGCCGATCGCCGTCGCGGCGGGATGCGCGGGGTTGATGATGACGTTGCGTTGCAGGGGCACGATCGCCGAGGGCACGACCAGGATCGGGGTTTCCCCCGAACCGAACCAGGCGTCGCCGAGGGGGCGGCACAGGCGTTCTCCCGCCGCCGTGTTCCAGCCATCCGGCAGCTCGGCGGCATCCAGGGTCCGCTGCTGCACCGACGCCGGCCAGCATATCCGCAGCATGACGAACCCCTCATAGAACATCGCCGCCGTGAGATCGAAGTGGACGAGCACCTCGAGCACGGCGAGCGAGGGCGTGTCCGCGGCATAGGTGACGCGCCGCCCGGCAGTGTGCCAACGGCCGTCGCAGACAAGGCCGCCCTGGCCGCTGAGGTCCGCATGGTCCCGGCGCGTCAGTCGCCATGCCGTCCCGTTCACGCGGCGAAGCCGTGGTCCATCCGCAGCAGCAGCTTTTCGACGGCGTCGGCGCCCGATTGCGTGTCGGCCAGGGCGAGCGGCGCCTCATCGCCGAGCGGGCGGGTCGGACGACGCAGCCAAAGATCCGCCGTTTCCGCATCGCCGAACGTCGCCACGGCGTGGGCGATCATCCGCACCAGCCGCAGCACGCGATCGGACTCGACGGGGCTCAGCCGCTGCCCTCCCTTCTGCCGGTGGAGCAGGGTGCGGCGCGGGATCACCAGCGCGTCGATTTCCTGCGGCGTCACCCCCCACCCGCGGAGCACGGCGACGGCGTCGGTTGGCAGTCCCCGCCGGACCAGGCGGGCGAGATCGATCTCCGAGGCGCCGCCGCCGCCGAGCGCCGCGAGAAAACCCTCGAGCGTGCGAGGGGCAAGCGGCGCCGCCACCGGGGCAACCGTTTCCATGCCGAGCATCCTCGTCGTTTGTGCAATCTGCCCTGACTATACAGGCATCTTGCGCACAAGGCAAACGGCCGAGCGAATCCCCGGCCAAACGCCCGCTCAGATCTCTCCGGCGAAGTGACAGGCCACGTCGCGGCCGTCGACGTGGCGGAGCTGCGGGCGTTCCACGGCGCAGCGCGCCTCTGCGTGCGGGCAGCGGCGGTGGAAGGCGCAGCCGGGCGGCGGATCGAGCGGCGAGGGGAGTTCGCCGGTGAGGACGACGCGTTCGTGCCGCAGGCGGGGATCCACCGACGGCGTCGAGCCTAGCAGCGCGCGGGTATAGGGGTGCAGCGGGCGCGCGAAGATCGGCTGCTTGTCGCCCTGTTCCACCGGCCGGCCCAGGTACATCACCAGCACCTGGTCGGCGATGTGCCGGACCACCGACAGGTCGTGCGAGATGAACAGGTAGGCGAGGTCGAACTCGTCCTGCAGGTCCATCATCAGGTTGAGCACCTGCGCCTGCACCGAGACATCCAGCGCCGACACCGGCTCGTCGGCAACGACGATGCGCGGATGCAGCATCAGCGCGCGGGCGATGGCGATGCGTTGCCGCTGGCCGCCGGAGAACATGTGCGGAAACCGGCCATAGTGCTCGGGCCTGAGGCCGACGCGCGCCAGCATGTCGCGCACCGCCGCCTCGCGCTCGCCGGCGCGCTTCTCGGTGTTGATGACCAGCGGCTCGCCGACGATGCTGCCGATCTTCTTGCGGGGATTGAGCGAGCCGTAGGGGTCCTGGAAGACCATCTGCACCGCCCGGCGCAGATGCCGGCGCCGCTCGGCGTCGCGCGCCGGCACGTCGATGCCGTCGATGGAGAGCCGGCCGCGGGTGGGCGCCTCGATCTGCGTCACCAGGCGGGCCAGCGTCGATTTGCCACAGCCGGACTCGCCGACCACCGCCAGCGTCTCGCCGGTGGCGACGCGAAACGACACGCCGTCCAGCGCCTTCAGGGTGGCCGAAGCGGCGAACACGCCGCGGCTCACCCGGTAGTGACGGGCGAGATCGTCGGCGATCAGCACCGGCGCGGTGTTCATTCCGGCGTTCCGTCCAGGGGGAAGAAGCAGCGGACGGCGCCGTCGCGATCGGCATCCAGCGGCGGCGCCTCCCGCGTGCAGCGGGCCTCGGCGCGGCTGCAGCGGGGATGGAACAGGCAGCCCGTCGGCCGGTCGTACTGCCCCGGCACGACGCCGGGAATGGTCGGCAGCCGGGTCTTGCCCACGGCGCGCTCCGGCAGGGCGTCCAACAGCGCCGAGGTATATGGGTGCCGCGGTGCCGCGAACAGGGCGTCCACCGGCCGCTTCTCGGCGATCTGGCCGGCATACATGACGACCACCCGCTGCACCGTCTCGGCGATCACGCCCATGTCATGGGTGATCAGCACCAGCGCCATGCCGCGCTCCCGCTGGAGTTGCAGCAGCAGGTCCAGGATCTGCGCCTGGATCGTCACGTCCAGCGCCGTCGTCGGCTCGTCGGCGATCAGGAGCCTGGGATTGCAGGCGATCGCCATGGCGATCATCACCCGCTGATTCATGCCGCCGGAGAGCTGGTGCGGAAACGCGTTCAGCCGCGACGCCGGCGCCGGGATGCCGACCTGGTCGAGCAGTTCGATCACCCGCTCGCGGCGCTGCCGGCGGCCGCCGCCCTCGTGGGTGCGCAACGCTTCCGAGATCTGATAGCCGACGGTGAAGCACGGATTGAGCGAGGTCATCGGTTCCTGGAAGATCATCGCCACGTCCTTGCCGGTCAGCCGGCGGCGCCGGGCGGCACTGAGCGCGAGCAGATCGGTGCCGGCGAACCGCAGGCTGTCGGCGCTCACCCGGCCGGGATAGGCGATCAGCCCCATGACGGCGAGCATGGTGACGCTCTTGCCGGAGCCGGACTCGCCGACGATGCCGACCACCTCGCCCTCGTCGATGCTGAGCCTGACGCCGTCGACGGCGCGGAAGGCTTGGCCCTCGGCGCCGAACTCGACGCTGAGATTCTGGATGTCGAGCAGCGCCATCAGCGTTTCAGCTTCGGATCCAGCGCATCGCGCAGCCCGTCGCCGAGCAGGTTGAACGCCAGCACGGTGAACAGGATGGCGAGGCCGGGGAAGGTGACGACCCACCACGCCCGCTGGATGAACTGCAGCGCGTTGGCGAGCATGGTGCCCCATTCCGGCGTCGGCGGTTGCGCGCCGAGGCCGAGGAATCCCAGGGCCGCCAGGTCGAGGACCGCGGTGGAGAAGCCGAGCGTCGCCTGCACGATCAGCGGCGCCATGCAGTTGGGCAGCACGGTGATCACCATCAGCCGAAGCGTGCCGGCGCCGCTGACCCGGGACGCGGTCACGTAGTCCTTCGAGGTTTCGGTGATCACCGCGGCGCGGGTCAGCCGGACGAAGTGCGGCAACTGCACGATCACCACCGCCATCGCCGCGTTCAACAGCGAGGGGCCGAGGATGGCGACGATGACGATGGCGAGCAGCAGGCTGGGCAGCGCCAGCATCACGTCCATCGCCCGCATGACCAGCGCGTCCACGGCGCCACGGGCGAAGCCGGCGACCAGTCCGAGGGCGATGCCCGCGGCCAGCGCCAGGGTCACCACCAGGAAGCCGATGGAGAGCGAGACCCGGGCGCCCCACATCAGCCGCGACAGGATGTCGCGCCCGAGGTCGTCGGTGCCGAGGATGAAGCGCAGCGAGCCGCCGTCGACCCAGGCCGGCGGCACCAGGAAGGCGTCGCGGTACTGCTCGTTCGGCGGGTGCGGCGCGACCAGCGGGGCGAACACGGCAAGCAGCACCAGGACGATGATGACCACGAGGCCGATGACCGGTCCGCGGTTGGCGCTGAAATAGGTCCAGAATTCGACGAACGGGTGCGGCGGCGCGCCGCGCAGCGGCAGGGCGATCGCTTCCGCGGGGTCGTCGCCCCGGATGGCGCTGATCGTCGGGGCGGCGGGATCGGACGAGGGCGTGACGGGTGGCATGGCTGTCGCGAACGCTCCCAAGCCTCAGCGCTGGTGACGGATGCGCGGGTTGATCAGGCCATAGAGCACGTCGACGATCAGGTTGACGGCCATGACGATCGTGGCGACGAGCAGCACGCCGCCCTGCAGCACGGGATAGTCGCGACGGCGGACGCTCTCCACCAGCCACTTGCCGACCCCCGGCCAGGAAAAGATGGTCTCGGTCAGGATGGCGCCGGCGAACAGCACGCCGACGGCAAGGCCGATTACCGTGATCACCGGGATCAGCGCGTTGCGCAGCGCGTGCAGGCCGATCACCCGCCACGGCGGCAGCCCCTTGGCGCGGGCGGTGCGGATGTAGTCCTCGCCCAGCACCTCCAGCATGGACGACCGCGTCATCCGCGCGATCACCGCGAGCGGGATGGTGCCGAGCGCGATCGCCGGCAGGATCAGGTGGGCGACGGCCGAGCGGAACGCCCCGTCCTGCCCGGAGAGCAGGGTGTCGATGAGCATGAACCCCGTCACCGGTTGGACGAAGAACATCACCGAGAGCCGCCCGGAGACCGGCGTCAATCCGAGGTTGACGGAAAACAGCAGAATCAGCAGCAGCGCCCACCAGAAGATCGGCATGGAGTAGCCGGTGAGCGAGACGCCCATGGTGGCGTAGTCGAACACCGTGCCGCGCCGCACCGCGGCGAGGATGCCCATGGGCAGGCCGATCAGGATGGCGAACAGGATGGCGCAGAGCGACAACTCGACCGTCGCCGGGAACAGCGTCAGGAACTCGTCCAGCACCGGCGTCTTGGTGACGATCGACCGACCGAGATCCCCGGACAGCACGTCCGAGATGTAGATGCCGTACTGCACCAGCAAGGGCTGATCCAGCCCCAGGTCGGCCCGCAGTTGCGCGTGGCGCGCCGGATCGATGCCGCGTTCGCCGACCAGCAGTTCGATGGGATCGCCCGGCGCCAGGCGGATCAGCGCGAACGTCAAGAGCGTCACGCCGAGGAACGTCGGCAGGATCAGCCCCAGCCGGGTGACGAAGAACCGCAGCATTCAGGCGCGCCCTGCCTCTCCCCCGGAGCGGGGGAGAGGGGGGCTGGCCGCAACCGCGCGCATGGCGGCCGGGACAGATTGACCGTCCGGCCGGCTACTCGGCCAGATCGACGCCGTAGAAGATGTGGCCGCCGAACGGATCGATGCGGAAGTCCTGCACCTCCTTCCGCATGGGCTTGAACACCACCGAATGGGCGATGGTCACCCACGGCGCCTCTTCCTTGAAGATCACCTGGGCCTGCCGGTAGAGATCGGTGCGCTCCTGCACGTCCGACGTGCGTTTCGCCTGAATCAGCAGGTCGTCGAACGGCGGGTGGCACCAGCGGGCGCGGTTGGCGCTGTCCTTGGCGCCCTCGCAGCCGAGCAGCACATAGAGGAAGTTGTCGGGATCGCCGTTGTCGCCGGTCCACCCCAGGAGCAGCGTCTGGTGCTCGCCCTGCTTCGAGCGCTTCAGGTATTCACCCCACTCGAAGGTGACGATCTCCGCATCGACGCCCACCTTCTTCCAGTCCTCCTGGATCATCTCGGCCATGCGCGCGGCGTTCGGGTTGTAGGGCCGCTTCACCGGCATCGCCCAGATGTTGGTCTTGAAGCCGTCGGGATAGCCGGCGGCGGCGAGCAGCGCCTTCGCCTTCTCCACGTCGTAGGTGTAGTCCTGGATGTCGTCGTTGTAGGACCAGATGGTCGGCGGGATCGGGTTCTTCGCCGGCTTGCCGGCGCCGAGATAGATGCCCTGGATGATCGCCGCCTTGTTGATGGCGTGGTTGAGCGCCTGGCGGACGCGGGCGTCGGCGAACGGGTGCTCCTTGCCCTTGAACGCCGGCGACGCGGCATCGGTGTTGAACGCCAGGTAGCCGACGTTCAAACCCTCCTGGGACATCACCGTGAGGTCCGGATCGGCCTGCATGGCGGCCAGGTCGGCCGGATTGGGATACGGGATCAGGTGGCACTCGCCGGCCTTCAGCT
Source organism: uncultured Rhodospirillaceae bacterium (assembly GCA_964495295.1). GTDB lineage: Bacteria > Pseudomonadota > Alphaproteobacteria > Rhodospirillales > Defluviicoccaceae > CAZBWP01. The sequence goes on from CAZBWP010000042.1 coordinate 12,245, forward strand.
TGGCGTAGGCGACGGCGGCGTCGGGGGTGATGCTGAAGATCAGATTATCGATCTTCGCCTTGCCGGCCCAGTAGCCCGGGTGCGCGGCGTAGCGGATCACCGCGTCCTTCTGGTAGTTGACCAGCTGGAACGGGCCGGTGCCCACCGGCTCCTGGTCGATCATGTCGGGGGTGCCGGCGGCGCGCATCGCCTCGGCGTACTCGGCCGACAGGATCGAGGCGAAGTCCATGCCCAGGTTGGCGATGAACGGCGCTTCCGGCTTGTTGAGCGTGATCCGCACCGTCATGTCGTCGACCTTCTCGATGGACTTGAGCAGGTCCGGCATGGCCATCGAATTGAAGTACTCGTACTGGCCGCCCGACAGCTTGTGATCCGGGTGGTTCGGGTCCCACTGCCGCTGGAAGCTGTAGAGCACGTCGTCGGCGTTGAAGTCGCGGCTCGGCGTGAATCTCGGCGTCGTGTGGAATTTCACGCCGGGGCGCAGCGTGAAGGTATAGACGAGGCCGTCGTCCGACACCGTCCACGACTCGGCCAAGGCCGGCACGATGTTGGTGGTGCCGCGCTCGAACTGGACCAGGCGATTGAAGATGGCGCGGGACGAGGCATCGAAGGTGGTGCCGGAGGTGTAGAGCGAGGGGTTGAAGCCCTCGGGGCTGCCTTCCGAGCAGTAGACGAGGGTCTTGGCGGCGTGCGCCCCGCCGGCGGCCAGCATGGCGGCGGCGGTGACGGCGGCGGCAAGGGTGCGGCGAAGCATGGGGTCCTCCCTGGCGGATCCGGTTCTCGAGCGCGCCCTGCCAAAGGCACGGCGGCGCTTGAAACAATCGACCGGCGGGGCGCCGATGTCAACGCGCGCGCCGCACCCCCGTCGGGGGCCGGAAAACCGTCCTCAGATCCTGTGGATAAGCCTGTCGATAGCGGCCCGGGAGCGGGGGCTACGTCACGGGCCGGTCACGCTTTCGTATGGATTGCCGAAAATTTGGGCAAATCCCTGAAGCCTGCCGATTTCCTAAAATTCTCGGTAAATTTCTGGCCCTGAAGGGTCAGGCGGTGCAGCCAGAGGTGGTCTGGCCGATCCTTTTGCACACGGTTTCCGCGCTCGGGTGTGATTGTGGACAATTCGCGACAGCGGTTGTGGCAACCGCCGGGCGGGCACCGGCCGGGCACCGGGATGCGGCGTCTCCGGGCGCAGAGATGCGGCGTCTCCGGGCCCGGCATGCCCCGAACGGCCGATCCCCATAACGCAAATGCATCTCATTGTCACCCATCCGCGCCACCCCACCGCCG
>CAZBWP010000043.1:0-13439 GCA_964495295.1 uncultured Rhodospirillaceae bacterium
TTCGCCGGCCTCGGGGTCGGTGCGGCGTTCGCCGACTTGAAGCCGATCGTCGAGTTCATGACCTTCAATTTTGCCATGCAGGCGATCGACCAGATCATCAACTCCGCGGCCAAGACCCTCTACATGGCCGGCGGCAAGATGGGCTCGCCCATCGTGTTCCGCGGACCCAACGGCGCCGCCTCGCGCGTCGCCGCTCAGCACTCGCAGAACTACGCGTCGTGGTATGCGCACATTCCCGGCCTCAAGGTCGTGGCCCCGTGGTCCGGCGAGGATGCCAAGGGGTTGCTCAAGGCCGCGATCCGCGATCCGAACCCGGTGATCTGCCTGGAAAACGAGATCATGTACGGCCAGACCTTCGAGGTGCCGACCGATCCGGACTTCGTGCTGCCCATCGGCCGCGCCAAGATCGAGCGCTCCGGTGGCGACGTCACCATCACGGCGTTCTCGCGGCAGGTGGGGATGGCGCTGGAGGCGGCCGAGGCGTTGGCCGCCGATGGCATCGCTGCCGAGGTGATCAATCTGCGAACGCTCCGGCCGCTCGATGTGGAGACGATCGTCGCCTCGGTGAAGAAGACCAACCGTCTGGTCAGCGTCGAGGAAGGCTGGCCGACCTGCGGTATCGGGGCGGAAATGGCGGCGCTGATGATGGAACACGCCTTCGACTGGCTGGATGCGCCGGTGGTGCGTGTGCACGGCGCCGACGTGCCGATGCCGTATGCCGCCAACCTCGAGCGCCTCGCCCTGCCGCAGATCGAACAGATCGTCGCGGCGGCCAAAGCCGTCTGTTATCGCTAGGGACGGAGGAGCGACACCATGCCCATCTCCATCCTGATGCCGGCGCTGTCGCCGACCATGACCGAAGGCAAGCTCGCCACCTGGTTGAAGCAGGAGGGCGACACCGTCGCGTCCGGCGACGTCCTGGCCGAGATCGAAACCGACAAGGCAACCATGGAAGTGGAAGCCGTCGACGAAGGGGTGCTGGGCAAAATCTTGGTGCCGGCGGGCACCGAGGGTGTCGCCGTCAACGCACCCATCGCCGTGCTGCTGCAGGAAGGCGAGGACGCATCGGCGCTGGAGGGCTTCGAGCCGAAGCAACCCGAGGTCGCTGCCGCAGCCGGGGCCGCCGCGCCGGCGGCGCCGGCTGAGCGCGACTCAACGGCTCCCACGCCGAAGGCCGCCGCCACCGCGGCGACGCCGATCACCGCTTCCGCAGAGCCTTCGTCCGCACCAGCGCCTGAGGCCGCGCCGCAGCCCTCCCGGGCCGCCGGCGAGCGGGTGTTTGCGAGCCCGCTGGCGCGTCGGATGGCTACCGAGGCTGGCCTCGATGTCGGGCAGATTGCGGGAACCGGGCCGCACGGCCGGGTGATCAAGCGCGACGTCGAACAGGCGATCGCCACCGGCGCGGGCAAGCCGGCTCCGGCCGCGGCGGCTGAAGCCACCCCCGCCGCCACGGCGAAGCCCGCGGCCGTGCCGGAGCCGACGGCGCCGTACCGCGAGGTGCCCAACACCACCATGCGCAAGGTGATCGCCCGGCGCCTCTCCCAGTCGAAGCGGGAAATTCCGCACTACTATCTGACCATCCACTGCGATGTCGGCGCGATCAGCGACCTGCGGGCACGGCTCAACGGCCGGTCGCCGGAGGGGGAGGGGGCCTACAAGCTCTCGCTCAACGATTTCATCATCAAGGCCGTGGCCTTGGCGCTGCGTCGCTGTCCGGAATGCAATTCGTCGTGGACCGACGAGGCGGTGCGCCTGTTCGAGAGCATCGACGTCTGCGTCGCCGTGGCGACGCCGAACGGCCTGATCACGCCGATCGTTCGCCGCGCCGACCAGAAGGGCCTCGCCACCATCGCCAACGAGGTCAAGGCGCTGGCGACGAAGGCGCGGGACGGCAAGCTGATGCCCGAGGACTACCAGGGGGGCGGCTTCACCGTCTCCAACCTCGGCATGTTCGGGATCAGCGAGTTCGCTGCCGTCATCAACCCGCCGCAGAGTTGCATCCTTGCCTGTGGCGCTGCCGAGCAGCGGCCGGTGGTCAAGGACGGGGCGCTGGCCGTCGCGACGATGATGACGCTGACGCTTTCGGCCGACCACCGCATCGTCGATGGCGCCATCGGTGCCGAGTTCCTCCGCGTCCTCAAGGGCCTGATCGAGGATCCGCTGACGCTTCTGCTGTAGGAGGGCCGTCATGGCCGATCAATCGTTCGATCTCATCGTTGTCGGCGCCGGCCCCGGCGGCTACGTGGCCGCGATCCGCGCGGCGCAACTGGGCATGAAGGCGACGGTGGTGGAACGCAAACACCTGGGTGGCATCTGCCTCAACTGGGGTTGCATCCCGACGAAGGCACTGCTGCGTACCGCCGAGGTCTACGAGACGATCAAGCACGCCGATGCCTTCGGCCTCACGGTCAAGGACTACGGCTTCGACTTGGGCAAGGTGGTCGAGCGGTCGCGCAAGGTCGCGGGACAGCTCAGCGGCGGCGTTCGCCATCTGCTCAAGAAGAACAAGGTGACGGTGATCGACGGCGAGGGCCGCCTCGCCGGTGGCGGCAAGGTCGCGGTGGAGAAGGACGGCAAGCGCAGCGAGCTTGCGGCCAAGCACATCATCCTGGCCACCGGGGCTCGGGCGCGGACGCTGCCCGGCCTGGAGCCCGACGGCAAGCTGATCTGGACCTACATGGAGGCGATGGTGCCGGAGGCGATGCCGAAATCGCTTCTGGTCGTCGGCTCGGGCGCCATCGGCATCGAATTCGCCAGCTTCTTTCGCAGCATGGGGGCCGAGGTCACGGTGGTCGAGATCCTCGACCGCATTCTTCCCGTGGAGGATGCCGAGATCTCCGAGTTCGCCCGGAAGAGCTTCGTCAAGCAGGGCATCAAGATCGAGACGTCGGCCACGGTCAAGGCCCTGAAGAAAGGCAGCGACAGCGTCACCGCGACGATCGAAGGCGGCGGCAAGACCCGCGATCTCACCGTCGATCGGGTGATCCTGGCCGTCGGCATCGTCGGCAATACCGAAAATCTCGGGCTTGAGGGTAGCAAGGTGAAGGTCGAGCGCGGCCACATCGTCATCGACGAATGGTGTCGCACCGGCGAGCCGGGCGTCTATGCCATCGGCGACGTCGTCGGCCCGCCCTGGCTCGCGCACAAGGCCAGCCACGAGGGCGTCATCTGCGTCGAGAAGATCGCCGGCCGGCCGGGCGTGCATCCCCTGGATCCGATGAGCGTGCCGGGCTGCACCTACAGCCGGCCGCAGGTGGCGAGCGTCGGCCTGACCGAGGCGGCGGCGAAGGAAGCGGGACACGATGTGAAGGTCGGCCGCTTCCCGTTCATCGGCAACGGCAAGGCGATCGCGCTGGGCGAGCCCGAAGGCATGGTCAAGACCGTGTTCGACGCCAAGACCGGCGAACTGCTCGGCGCCCACATGGTCGGCGCCGAGGTGACCGAGCTGATCCAGGGCTATGCCGTCGCGCGCACCCTGGAGACGACGGAAGCCGAGCTGATGCACACCATCTTCCCGCATCCGACGCTTTCGGAAATGATGCATGAGTCCGTGCTCGACGCCTACGGCCGCGCCATCCATTTCTGATCGGCGTCTCTGATCGGCGTCTCTGAGCGACGTCGGATCCTGCCATGAGTGCCATCAGCATCCGTCCCATCGAGCCCGTCGACCGGGACTCATGGCAGCGGCTGTGGGACGAATACCTCGTGTTCTACGCGGCCGAGGTGTCGGAGGCGGTGACGGCGGAAACGTGGCGGCGATTGCTCGACCCGAGCCAGCCGATTCTCGGTCTGATCGCCGAAGCAGACGGCCGCGGTGTCGGCATCCTCAACGCCGTGCTCCATCCAAACACATGGTCCGATCGGCCGGTGTGTTATCTGGAAGATCTGTTCGTTGCCCCCGAGGGCCGGTGCCGCGGCGTCGCCCGGGCACTGATCGAGGCGCTCGCCGAACGCGGCCGCCGCGACGGCTGGCACCGTATCTACTGGATGACCTATGGCGACAATCACGCGGCACGGGCGGTCTACGACCGCATCGGCACGTTGACCAGGTTCGTCCGCTATGATCTGCCGCTCTGATGCCGCCCGCCTCGCGCGTCTGTGACTCGGCGGGGCAAGCCACATCTGCTACGTCAACGAGATCGAGGTCTGGCAAGGAGACGTGTCCGTGAGCGAACGAACCGACGATGCCGTCCGCGCCGCGGTGCGCAATGCCTACGCGGCTGTCGTCAGGCCGGCAGACGAGGCCGGATGCTGCGGCGCCAAGCCAGCGATTCCATGTTGTGGCGCCGATGCCGCCGTCGACCAGGCGCGCAGGGTCGGCTACTCCGAGGAGGAGGTGGCGGCCGCGCCGGAGGAGAGCAACTTCGGGCTCGGCTGCGGCAATCCGACAGCGATCGCCGCGCTCAGGCCGGGAGAGACGGTTGTCGATCTTGGCAGCGGCGCCGGGTTCGACTGTTTCCTCGCTGCGCGGGCGGTCAGCCCTACGGGCCGCGTGATCGGCGTCGACATGACGCCCGAGATGATCGCCAAGGCCCGCGAGAACGCGCGCAAGGTCGCCCTCGACTCCGTCGAGTTCCGGCTGGGCGAGATCGAGCACCTGCCAGTGGCTGATGCGACGGCGGACGTCGTCATCTCCAACTGTGTCCTCAACCTGTCTCCAAACAAGCCGCAGGTGCTGCGCGAGACGTACCGTGTTCTGGTGCCGGGCGGCCGGCTGGCGGTTTCCGACGTGGTCCAGATCGCGCCGATGCCAGAGAGCATGGCGAACGACATCGACCTTCACTGCGCGTGCGGTTCCGGCGCGGCGCCCGTCGCCGATCTGCGACGATGGCTCGCCGATGCCGGCTTCAGCGCCATCCGTATTGAGATCGACGAGGCAAGCCGCGCCGCAATCAGGGAATGGGCGCCGGGCAGTGGAATCGAGAACCACGTGGCGTCGGCGCGCATCGAGGCTGTAAAACCCGTCGCTTGACCTCGTGGGCTGGGGGCGCAATATCCTGTTTATGCCCCAGTCCCCAGAGGTTCGCCACCCGGAAAAGGCGCACAAGCCGGACCAACCCAGCCCCCGCAAGCCCGCCTGGATCCGCGTCAAGGCGCCGACATCGGCGGCCTACGCGGCGACCCGCCAACTGGTTCGGGAGAAGCGGCTGCACACGGTGTGTGAAGAGGCGGCGTGCCCGAATATCGGGGAGTGTTGGGCGCGAAAGCACGCCACCGTGATGATTCTCGGCGACATCTGTACCCGCGCCTGCGCCTTCTGCAACGTCGCCACTGGCAAGCCCGGCCGCGTCGATCCGGATGAGCCGGCCAATGTCGCCCTGATGGCTGTGGAGTTGGGCCTGAAGCACATGGTCATCACCTCGGTCGACCGGGATGATCTGGACGATGGCGGCGCCGGTCAGTTCGTGCGTTGCATCGAACGCGTCCGTGCCGCGTCGCCGGCAACCACCATCGAGGTGCTGACCCCGGACTTCCGCGGCAAGACGGGGGCGCTGGATAGGGTCGTTGCGGCCGGCCCCGACGTCTTCAACCACAATCTGGAAACAGTGCCACGGCTCTATCGGGCGATCCGGCCAGGGGCCCGCTACGACCACTCGCTGGCGCTGCTGGCGGCGGCGAAGGCGCTGTCGCCCACGATCTTCAGCAAGTCGGGAATCATGGTCGGGCTTGGCGAGCAGCCGACCGAGGTGCTGCAGGTGATGGACGACCTGCGCGCCGCCAAGGTGGATTTCCTCACCATCGGCCAATACCTGCAGCCGACGCCGAAGCATGCGGCGATCGACCGGTTCGTGACGCCCGAGGAATTCGAGGACTACAAGCGGATCGGCGTCGAGAAGGGGTTTCTGATGGTCGCGTCGTCACCGCTGACCCGTTCCTCCTATCACGCCGATCGCGATTTCGAGACCCTGAGCGCCGCCCGCCGCGCCGCCCCGGCCCAGGCCTGAGCGGCGGCGGCGGCCCCGCCATGCCAACCCATGCCGAGCGGCGTGTCGTGCCCTACGCGCCGGAGCAGGTTTTCGATCTGGTCGCCGACGTGGAGCGGTATCCAGAGTTCCTGCCGTGGTGCGTCGCCGCCCGAGTCCGCCGCTGGGAAGGTTCGAACGCGTTCGTCGCTGATCTGGTGATCGGCTACAAGGTGTTCCGCGAGCGCTTCACCTCCCACGTCCGCCTGCAGCGCCCCGGCCGTATCGACGTCGCGTACTACGAGGGGCCGTTCAAGTACCTCAACAACCACTGGAACCTGATCCCACGCGACGACGGTGGCTGCATCATCGATTTCTACGTGGACTTCGAGTTCCGCTCGCGCGCCCTGCAGAAAGTGATTCAGACGCTGTTCAATGAGGCGGTGCAGCGGATGGTGGGCGCGTTCGAGAAACGCGCGGATGCGCTTTACGGACCCGACGCCAACAGGAACCCGACCGCGTCGAGGCTAGCCCTCCACAAGCCGGCCCAGGAGCACTAGGGCGGCGTCCACCGTTGCCGCCCGGACGGCATCGCGATCGCCAGGAAAAACGCACCGCTGGTGCAGCGTCGCGCCGCCACGACGCGCCGCCGCCATGTGCACCAGCCCGACGGGTCGGCTCGCCGATCCACCACCGGGTCCGGCGATGCCGGTAACGGCGACGGCGAGGTCGACAGGCGTCTGCGCGATCACGCCCGCCACCATCGCCCGCGCCACCGGTTCACTGACCGCGCCGACGTTCGCCAGGGTTTCGGCGGGAACCCCCAGCACCTCGGTTTTTGCCGCATTGCTGTAGGTGACGAAGCCGCGATCGAAGACCAGCGATGAGCCGGGGATGGCGGTCAGGCTGCCGCCGATCAGGCCACCGGTGCAGGACTCGGCGACGCCAATGGTCAGGCCGCGGGCGCGGCAGGCTTCGATGAGGTCGGCGGCGAGGCGGCGTCCTTCGTCTGAAATCATTCAGAATCCTCCCGGAATCAAGGCGCGGGCGGCGAGCAGCACGCCGGCAGCGTAGCCGGCGGCGATGACATCGTCGAGCATCACGCCGAGTCCGCCCTTGACTTGCCGGTCGGCCCAGGAGACCGGCCACGGCTTGGTGATGTCGAAGAGGCGAAACAGGGCGAAGCCGGCGGCGTACCAGAGCAAGTCGAGCGGCACCGCGGCGAGGACCAGCCATTGCCCCGCCACCTCGTCGATGACGATGGCGCCCGGATCGTCGGAGCGCGTCCGTCGCATCGTCGCGCCCGCCGACCAGCTCCCAAGGCCAACAACCAGCAGCGCAGCCGCCGCGAGGGCGAGGGGGCCAAGGCTGGCATGGATCAGCCAAGCCACCGGCAGGGCGGCGAGCGATCCCCACGTGCCGGGGGCGAAGGGCACCAGCCCGACGCCGAGGAAGGTCGAGATCAGGTCCTCAGGCCGGCGCAGATCGAGCTTCATCGTGCCGGCTCCATGACCAGGGCCGCGAACGTGCTGGCGTCCACGTTGCCGCCCGAGAGCACCACGGCCGCGGTCTTGCCGGCGATATCGTAGCGGCCGGACAGCGCAGCGGCGAGGGCGACGGCGCCGCCGGGCTCGACCACCACCTTGAATTGCTGGAAGGCAACCCTCATGGCGGTCACCACCTCGGCATCGCTCACCGCGAGGCCACCGGCGAGGCGGTCGCGATTGATGGCGAAGGTGATCTCGCCGGGTTCCGGGAGCAACAAGGCATCGCAGATCGAGCGGCCCCCCGGAGCGTTGGCGACGCGCCGGCCGGCGGCAAGAGATCGAGCGGTGTCGTCGAAGCCCTCGGGTTCCACGGCGTAGACCGCCACGTCGGGCATCCGGACGGCGAGGGCGAGGGCGATGCCCGCCGACAAGCCGCCGCCACTGCACGGCACCAGCACTGCATCGAGCGCTGCGCCCGCCGCCTGCGCCTGGTCGGCCAACTCGAGCCCGACCGTGCCCTGACCGGCAATAATCAGCGGATCATCGAACGGCTTGACCAGCATCGCCCGGCGCGCCGCGACGATCCCGGCGGCGATCGCCTCGCGGCTGTCGCGGTCGCGGTCATAGAGCACGACCTCGGCGCCCCAGGCGCGCGTGCCATCCAGCTTGGCGTGCGGCGCGTCGGCGGGCATGACGATGCACGCGGGAATGTCGAGCATGCGCGCGGCCGCGGCAACACCTTGTGCATGATTGCCCGAGGAATAGGCGACGACGCCGCCGGCGGGCGCGCCGGTGATCCTCGACAGCCGATTGAAGGCTCCACGGAACTTGAACGAGCCGGTGCGCTGCAGCGGCTCCGCCTTGACGAGGAGGCGGCCGCCCAGGCAGTCGTTCAGCAGGGGCGATTCCAGGAGCGGCGTCCGCACGGCAACGCCTTCGAGGGCGCGCGCAGCCGCTTCCACGTCGTCGATGGTCGGCAAGTCACAGGTCGGCGAGGAAGGCATCGATGGCCGCCGCCGCCACGGGCTCGCTCAAGGTCGGGGGATGGCCGACGCCGGGCACGGTGATCGCGCGGGCGAGCGGCAGGGCATCGAGCATGCGTTCCAGGGTCGGCTGGGTCAGAAGCGTCGAGATCTGACCGCGCACGATCAGGACGGGCAGCCGCCGCAGCGCCCGCAGATAGGGCCAGAGATCCACGCCGTTATGGGCACCGCGGAACAGCGGCTTGGCCAGTGCCGGATCCCAGTCGGGGACGATGCGGCCGTCCGCGTCCTCACGGCAGGAGACGTGGGCGAATTCCAGCCAAGTGGCATCGTCGGCGTTGTGCCAATGGCCGAAATGGCCGCGCAGCCGGATTGCCGCGTCTTCCCATGTGGCGACCGGGGCGGTGTCGCGCAGGAACGCGTAGATCGGCGCGAGACCCGCGTCATCGATGTCCGGCCCCACATCGTTGAGAACCGCGCCGGCGATCGCGGTCGGCATCGCCGTCGCCAGCGCCATGGCCATGATTCCGCCGAGCGACGTGCCGACCACGACGACGCGATGCGCGCGGGCGACGGCTAGCAGATGGCGGATGTCGTCGAGATAGACCTCCGGCGTGTAGTGCCGCCAGTCCGGGTCGTAGTCCGAGCGGCCGCGGCCGCGATAGTCGAGGCAGAGGACGCGCCGGCCGTGCCTTGCGATCCGCTGGGCCACGGCGTCGAAATCCTTGGCGTTGCGGGTGAGCCCCGCGAGGCAGAGCACCGGCCAGCCGCCGTGCAGTGGATCGCCGTATTCCCGATAGAAGAGCCTCAGGCCGTCCTGGCTGCGGAAGGTGTGCGGGCGCCACGCCGTCCCGCTCATCTCCACCATCGTCAAAGGCCGAGCAGCGCTGGCAGCTCGGACAGGGAGCGGATTTCCGCCTTCAACTCCCCGGGCAGGACTTCCGCACGGGCGCCAAATCGGTTGATCCAGACCACCTGCATCCCGAACGCCGCCGCCGCCGAGGCATCCCAGGCGTTGGAGGACATGAAGGCGATGCTTTCCGCCGGGATGCCCAGTTCATCGACGGCGAGTTGATAGACAGAGGGATGCGGCTTGTAGATCTGCAACCGGTCCGCCGAGAGCAGGCGATCGAGGACGCCGTCGAGGGCGGCGTTACGCACCGCGGCGATCAGCATGCTCGGCGAGCCGTTGGAGAGGATCGCCGTGCGCTGTCCCGCCGTCTTCAGGCGGCCCAGAACCTCGGCCACTTCGGGGTAGGCGTCGAGGACGAAGTAGATCTCCATCAGCCGGGCGCGCAAGGCGGGATCCTCGAGACCGAGCGTCGCCATGGTGTGGTCGAGGGCGTCGCCCGTGACGTGCCAGAAGTCCTCGTAGTCGCCGCGCAAGCTGCGCTGCCATGTGTATTCGAGCTGCTTGCTCCGCCACAGTCGCGCAAGATCGTCGGCCTTGTCGCCGATCGCGTCGCGACACTGTTCGGCTGCGGCGTTGACGTCGAACAGCGTTCCGTAGGCGTCGAACACACAGGCCTTGATATTGGCGAGACGTGGTGAGCCGCTCATCGGGATCGTTTCCCCTGCCTTCGTTGCAACATTACCGTCTTGACGCAGGCTTATCGCCCCGCGAAGTCGCGGGTCAAGCCCGTGCGCGGCAGCGTCAAGGTCGGCTAACGCAGGAGATCGCGATCGAGGGTCCCGCCGCCCTCCTGAGCCCCCAGCTTCGTGCGGTAGACCTGCAGGTTCTCCAGCGTCCGCTGCACGTAGTTGCGGGTCTCGGTGAACGGAATGGCCTCGATCCAGTCGACGGCCGCCTCGATACTGTCCGACGGCCGACCGTTGGCGGCGCGCCAGCGTTGCGACCGACCCGGTCCGGCGTTGTAGGCGGCGAGCGACAGGATATAGGAGCCGTCGAACTGCCCCAGCATCTTGTCGAGATAGCCGCTGCCGAGCGCAATGTTGTAGCTGGGATCGGTGACCAAGCGAGTCTGCGAGTAGGGGAGGCCGGTTCGTTTGGCCATCAGCTCAGCCGTCGCCGGCATCAACTGCATCAGGCCGCGGGCTCCCGCGGGGCTCACCGCATCGACCCGGAACGCGCTCTCCTGACGAATCACGCCAAGGATGAGTGGCGGCTCGACCCGCTGCCCGCCGGCGGGAACGGCAACCGTCGGATAGCCGAGGTCGATCAGATGATGGCCGGTTTGATAGGCCTGCTTGCCGACGAATACGCCGAGGTCGGCACGGCCGCTGTCGTGGGCCAGTTGCGCCGCTAACGCCTTCCAGCCCGGCGACTCGTCGAGTTCGGCGAGGCGGAGGACGAACGCCCACAGGCGGGGGGTTTGTCCGAAGGCCCGCAACACCATGACGGCGCGGGTGAGTTCGTGCGCCTGGAAAGCGCTGCGTTCCGCGGCGCTCGGCACCGGATCGGCCGGCAGGGCCGGCCTGCGCCCGGGCGTGAGGGTGAGGGCAGCGAGTTGGCCATAGAAGGTCGTCGGATGCTGGGCCGCCGTGCGGTACCAGCGCGTTGCCGCGTCATGGTCGCCGAGGGCCGCCGCCGCCCGTCCCGTCCAATAGGCGCCGCGCGACTGGCTAATCGGAAAGGTGACGCGGCCGTACATCTGCTGGAAGTGCTGAAACGCGCGCTGTGGTTCGTTGAGAAAGCGCAGCGCGATCCAGCCGGCGAGGAACTCCGCCTCGGCGTAGTCGCTGTCGTCCGCAGTGCCATGCTGGCTCGCGGTCCGGTAGGCATCGGCGACCAGGCCGTCGGCGAGGGCGCGACGGGCCAAGATAGACCGTTCGGTCCACCACAACGACGGGGCCGCCGTGTCGAGGAGAGCGCTGTTGAGCATCGCCCGTGCCGCGTCGTTCATGTCCTTCTTGCGGCGCCAGCGCACGCGCTCGAAGACGAGACCGGGGTCGTTCTGCAGATGCGGGGGCACCCGGCCGACGACGGCGTCGACGCCGGGGCGCACGGCGCGCAGGTCAAGGCGGGCGACCGCAAGGGCCCGCGTCCCGGGATCGACCCGTGGCAGCAGCCGTTGCGCCTCCGCCTCGGCGCCGTCCCACAGCAGCCGGTCGAGGCGGCGGCGATGGTCGTCGCCGGTCAGCAGGTCGCCCAGGCCGTCCAGGAACGAAGCCTCGGTGCTGGCGTTGAAAGACCCGTTGACCCAGGCCTCGCGCGAGACCTCGGTGGCGCTGCGCGTATCGCCGGTGGCCTTGAGCGCCCGCGCCAGCCAGACACGGCCCCGGGTCGTCTGCGGCGGATGCCGGCGGAACCAGTCGATCAGGCGCGCCGGCGGCACCGATTGGTCGATCATCCCTTCCGCCCTTTGCCGCATGGTATTCTGCCAGGGCCAGTCCGGATTTGCGTCGATGAAGGCCGCCATCTCGTCGAACGAAAGGCTCTCGTCGCGGCCGATGATCCGATGCCACGTGATCAGCTTGGCCGCGACCGGGTCGCTTAGTCGCTCGGCAAGCGCCGCCACCTCGCTCCATTGGTTGCGCGCAACGGCGTCGAAGGCCTGGCGGCCGGTCTCCACAGTGGCCGCCGGCAGCGCTGCACGCGCCGACGGAGCGACAACCGACACGACAACCACCGCGGTGGCAAGAAACCGGGCAAGGAACAACAGCATCGCTTCCATCCGCCACATCCAACGAACCCGCGCTCCTGTGGTTCGGTGCCGCCCCCTGTCCGCGAAACAGTACGTGGTCGGCCAGGGGACCGCAAGACGAGTGGTTGCGGCGCTTGCAAAGCGGGCGCGCGTCGCTAAGGTCCGGCGTTCGACAGAGTCCAGGATTTGGAGCCGGAGAGATGTTCAAGGGGTCGTTCCCCGCCCTGATCACGCCCTTCCGCGATGGTGCGTTCGACGAGCCCGCCTTCCGGGCGTTGATCGATTGGCATGTCGCGGAAGGATCGGATGGCTTGGTGCCGTGCGGCACCACGGGCGAATCGCCGACACTCAGCCACGATGAGCACAAGCTCGTCGTCGAGGTGTGCGTGGCGGCATCGGCCGGGCGGCTGCCTGTGATCGCCGGGACCGGCTCGAACTCCACCGACGAGGCGATCGAACTGACGCGCCACGCCAAGGCGGCTGGCGCCGATGCCGCGCTCATCGTCACGCCCTACTACAACAAGCCGACACAGGCGGGCCTTTACGCCCACTACAAGGCCATCCACGACGCCGTGGCGCTGCCGATCATCATCTACAACATCCCGGGGCGCAGCGTCGTCGACATGTCCGTGGAGACGATGGCACGGCTTGCTGAGCTTCCGAATATCGTCGGCGTCAAGGATGCGACCCAGGATTTGGCGCGGCCGATCCGCACCCGTCTCGCCGCCGGCGCCGAGTTCTGCCAGCTGTCCGGCGAGGACGGCACGGCGTTGCCCTTTCTGGCCGCCGGCGGGCACGGCTGCATTTCGGTCACCGCCAACGTCGCGCCGGCCCTCTGCGCGGGCTTGCAGTGGGCGTGGCGCGATGGCAACCGCGCCGAGGCGATGCGCATCGCCGACCGGCTGATGCCGCTGCACGATGCGCTGTTCTGCGAGACCAGCCCCGCCCCGGTGAAGTATGCCGCGAGCCTGCTCGGCCGCTGCCTGCCCGACGTGCGGTTGCCCCTGGTGGAGATCTCGGATGCCAGCAAGGCGAGGGTGCGCGACGCCATGATCCAGGCCGGCATCCTGAACTGAGGGAGCGGCGGGCGCCGAAAATCCTGTGGCGGGCAAGAACAAGAAGAAGGCGGGACCGGTCGGCACCATTGCGGCGCAGAACCGGCGGGCTCGGCACGACTACGAGATCGTCGAGACCTTCGAGGCCGGCATCATGCTCACCGGCACCGAGGTCAAGTCGATCCGCGCCGGGCGCGCCTCGATCGTCGAGGCGCACGGCACCGTGAAGGGCGGCGAGGTGTGGCTGATGAACGCGCACATCGACGAGTACGGCGGCGCCAAACACTTCCAGCATGCGCCGAAGCGCCCGCGCAAGCTTCTGCTCCATGGCCGCGAGGTCGAGAAACTGTCCGGCGCGGTGCATCGGCAGGGCATGGCGCTGGTGCCGTTGGACATCCACTTCAAC
>CAZBWP010000044.1:0-1908 GCA_964495295.1 uncultured Rhodospirillaceae bacterium
GTGGTCGAGCCGGGCGGCTTTCTCGTCATCGCCTCGTGCAGCCACGCCGTCGATGCCGCCGCCTTCGCCGACGAGGTGGCGGCCGGCATCGCCCGCGCCGGACGGTCGGGGCGCATCCTGCGCGCCGCCGGCGCCGGCCCCGACCACCCGATCCATCCGCTGGTGCCCGAGTCGGCCTACCTGAAAAGCCTGACGCTCAACCTGGACTGACGGCCGGGGCGTTTGCCCGGCGGCGCCCTGCCGGTTATCGTCCCCCATGGCCGAGACGGAATACCCGACCGACATCCTGGTCCTGCTGGCGGCACTTCTGATCTTCGTGCCGCTGTTCCAGAGGCTGCGCGTCGGCACGGTGCTCGGCTACCTGGTGGGCGGCGCTGTGGTCGGCCCGGCGGTGCTGGGCCTCGTCGATCACGTCGGCGTCGCCGTGCATCTCGGCACCTTCGGTGTCGCCTTCCTGCTGTTCGCGGTCGGCCTGGAGATCAAGGTCGAGCGCCTGCGGCTGTTCGGCGCCCGGGTGTTCGCCCTGGGGGTCGCCGTGGTGGTCGTCACCACGGCGGTGTTCACCGCGATCGCGGCAGCTTTCGGCTTTTCGTTGACCGTGGGAGTGCTGATCGGCCTGGCGCTCTCCAACTCGTCGACCGCGATCATCCTGCCGCTGCTCGGCGAGCGGACGGCCATGGTCACGCGCTTCGGGCGGGCGGCCCTCGCCATGCTGCTCGTCCAGGACATGCTGGTCGGCCCGATTTTGGTGTACGTCTCGGTCGCCGGGGGGGGCGCGGAAACGCTCGGGCCCGCCCTCGGCGAGGCCGCGCTCAAATCGCTGGCGGTCATCGTCTGCCTTGCCGTGTTCGCCCGGACACTGCTGCGCTCGTTCTTCCGTCTCGCCGCCGGCGCCGGCGCGCCGGAGGTGTTCACCGGTGCGGCGCTGCTGCTCGTCCTCGGTGTCGGCTTCGCGACCGAGGCGGCCGGGCTGTCCATGGCGCTCGGCGCCTTCCTCGCCGGCATGATGGTCGCCGACACCGAGTACCGCCATCAGGTGGCGATCGACATCGCGCCGTTCCGGGGGCTCTTCCTCGGCCTGTTCTTCATGACCGTCGGCATGACCCTGGACCTGGCTCTCGCCGTCTCGCGGCCGGGCACGATCCTGCTGCTGGCTGCCGTCATCATGGTCGTCAAGACCGCCGTCGTGTCCGGCCTCGCCCTCGCCTTCGGCCGCCGCCCGTTGGAGGCGCTGGCGCTGGGCGGCCTGCTCGGCCAGGGCAGCGAGTTCACCTTCGTCATCCTCGCCCTTGCCGCCGGCTACGGCCTCCTCGACTCGACGTTCACGCCCCTGCTGAACGTCGCCGTCGGCCTCAGCATGGTGCTCACCGTCATCGGCGCCGCCATCGTCCGCCCCTGGGCGAAGCGACGCGGCGCCGGCAAGCCGCGTGTCCTCGGTGACCTGGCGCAGGAAGGCGGCGAGCTGCGCGGCCACGTGGTGATCGCCGGCTTCGGCCAGGTGGGCATGGGCCTCGCCCGTCACCTGGCCGGGCTGAAGATCCCCATCGTCGTCCTCGACCTCAGCCCCCGCCGGGTCGGCGCCAGCCGCGCCCGCAGGCTGCCGGTGTTCTATGGCGACGCCGCGCGCTCGGACGTGCTGAGCGCGGCGCACGCCGAGCGCGCCGATGCCCTGGTCGTCGCCGTCTCCGACGGCCAGACCACGGAGCGGATCACCGCCATGGCGCGCCGCAAGTTTCCCCACCTGCACATCGTCGCCCGCGTGCCCGACGACGAGTGGGTCGACCGCATCCGCCGGGCCGGCGCCAACGCGGTCGTCCTCGACGGCCTGCTCACCGCCCAGGAAATGGCCGAACGCATCGTCGTGCTGTTCGACCCCGACGCCATCGCCGACGCGTTCGCCGCCGCCGA